>NZ_CP048914.1:1500000-1800000 GCF_014023125.1 Candidatus Xianfuyuplasma coldseepsis | reverse complement strand
GCGAAGATATCTTTTTAAAAGGCGAAGAAGCGTTACTCTATGCCAAATTATATAATAAGAATATCATCCTATTAGCAGGTCGACCCTACCACGTTGATCCCGAAATCAATCATGGGATTCCGAAACTGTTGCAAAGTTTGGATATTGTTGTCATTAGTGAAGATAGTGTCAACTTTAAAGCCGATCAAGAACTCGTCAAAGTACTTAATCAATGGACATATCATACACGTCTATACGACAGTGCGAAATTCATCAGTACATTGCCCAATGCGAATCTGATCCAGTTGATTTCATTCGGTTGTGGTTTGGATGCAATCACATCCGATGAAGTTCAGGCGATTTTACAAAAAGAAGGAAAAATATATACGGGTATCAAGATTGATGAAGTTAACAACCTAGGAACAGCGAATATCCGAATTCGCAGTCTCCTTTCAACGATGAAAGGAGGAGCATAATGGCAAAATTAGTATACGATGATACCGGACGTTTACTGTTCACGGAAGAAATGAAGCACGAATACAAGATTCTGATTCCATCGATGGCACCCTACCATTTTGAATACTTTGTTCATACCTTGAAAAGCGAAGGATATGATGCAGAGGTATTGCAAAATACGCATTTTGATGTAATTCATGAAGGAATGAAATACAGCCATAATGATATTTGTGTACCGGCTATGCTTGTCATTGGCCAATTCATTGATGCGATGAAACAAGGTGGGTATGACATTCACAAAGTTGCCTTGATCATCACCCAAACCGGTGGTGGTTGCCGTGCTAGTAATTATGTCAGTCTCATTCGCAAAGCGTTTCATCAAGCCGGATATGACTTCATCCCTATCATTAGTGTCAATGCGGTTGGACTGGAAAAAAATCCCGGATTTAAAGTCACAAGCAACATTCTCCTCAAGCTTATCACAGCACTTGCGATGGGCGATTTATTGATGCAACTCTATAATGAAACAGCTCCATACGAAATTAACGAAGGCGATACCGAAGCTGTCTACCAAGAGGTAAACAGTTTTCTTGATGAATACTTCTATCTCCCTGGACGAAAAGTCTTTTATCATCCGAACAAGCTATTTGAACGAGTGATAAAACGATTTAGTGAAATACCAGTTGATCGTTCTATACCGAAACCGAAAGTAGGAATTGTCGGTGAAATCTATGTCAAATACAGTCCTCTTGGAAATAATGATTTGGAAAACACGTTGCGTCAAGAAGGCTGTGAAGTGGTGACACCAAATATCCTTGATTTCTTCCAATACACTTTTGACTCCTCACGGCATGATATCTATAAATACGGGGGACGTAAAATTGTTGCTAGGATGTATCAGTTCTTAATCTGGTTTATCGAGTATCGTCGCAACAAAATCCGGCGTCAATTGAAAAAGTATGGTTTCCGCGTTTTCACATCGTACTATGAATTGCGTCAAATGGGTCTCGACATGCTCGATCATGCAATGCATGTTGGTGAAGGATGGCTATTAACCGCAGAGATGATCGAGTTGATTCATATGGGTGCACCGAACATTGTCTGCACACAGCCGTTTGGCTGTTTACCGAATCACATTGCCGGTAAGGGAATGTTCAAGAAAATTAAACAGGCCTATCCTCAAAGTAATATTGTCGCCATTGATTACGATACAAGTGCAACGGAAATCAATCAATTGAATCGAATTAAGTTAATGATCACCAATGCAAAACGAAATTTATAACTAAAATCCTTAACCAATAAGGATTTTTGTTTTATAATGATTGTGGTGATATTTATGGCTATAACATACGAACTTCTTCATACATGTAAACAAACGGGTGCCCGATATGGAATTCTCCATACGCCACACGGCGATTTTGAAACGCCGATTTTTATGCCTGTTGGTACAAAGGCAACCGTAAAAACACTTGAAAATCAAGAAATCAAAGAAGTTAGTGATGGCTTGATTTTAGGAAATACATATCATTTATGGCTCGAACCAGGGGATGACATTGTCCAATTGCACGGTGGTATTCGTGGTTTTAGCAAATGGGACGGTGCGCTTCTAACCGACAGTGGTGGCTTCCAAGTGTTTAGCCTTAGTGACATCCGAAAAATCACCGAAGAAGGTGTTGAATTTCGTCATCATAAAAGCGGAGCGAAACTGTTTATGTCTCCGGAAGATTCGATACGCATCCAACATAATTTAGGAGCAGACATCATCATGAGCTTTGATGAATGTCCCCCGTTTGATTCACCTTATGATTATATGAAACAAAGTATTGATCGGACCATTCGATGGGCCAAACGTGGACTAGATGCCCATAATCACCCTGATACGCAAGCTTTGTTTGGTATCGTACAAGGCGGTCCGTTTATAGATTTACGAACCCACTGTGCCGAAGAGTTAATCAACATGGATTTTCCTGGATATAGTATTGGGGGACTGAGTGTTGGTGAAACAAAAGAAGAGATGTACCGGGTCCTTGATGAAGTCACACCGATCTTACCAGAATCAAAACCGCGATACCTTATGGGTGTGGGAACACCGGATGATATCATCGAAGGAGTAATTCGTGGTATTGACATGTTCGATTGTGTCAACCCAACACGAATGGCACGTCATGGTAGTGCGATGACGAGTCAAGGTCGTATCCCGATAAAGAACAAAATATACGAAAAAGACCTCTCGCCATTGGACACTGAATGCGATTGCAAGGTGTGTACGACCTATACCAAGAGTTATTTAAGACACTTATTTAAAAGCGAGGAGTATTTAGGGCCACGTTTGATTAGTTATCATAATCTTTATTTTCTCAAGAATTTAATGAAAAATATTCGAAATGCGATTCAAAATGACCAGTTGGGTGATTTTAAGGCAAATTTTTTCTCTAAATACTATAAATAAGCCATTATTGAAAAAAACCTGTTTAATTTTTACTACATATTATGATATAATAGATTAACAACGTATATGGGGGTCTGAATATGTTTGAGTCAATGGACAATTTTAATCAAAAACCATCGATAAAAGTCATCGGTATTGGTGGCGGTGGTGGAAACGCCGTTAATCGGATGATCGAAAATGAAGTTCAAGGAGTAGAATTTGTCGCAGTAAATACCGATGCGCAAGTTTTACGATTGTCCAAAGCGGATACCCGTATTCAAATTGGAAAAATGTTAACCCGCGGACTTGGCGCTGGTGCAGATCCCGAAATCGGCCGCCGTGCTGCGATTGAAAGCGAAGAAGAAATCCGTGAATTACTAGCTGAAACCGACATGGTATTCATTACAGCTGGTATGGGGGGCGGAACCGGAACAGGTGCAGCACCCGTAATTGCTCGGATTGCTCGTGAATCCGGATGTTTAACCATTGGTATCGTCACGAAACCATTCAGTTTTGAAGGTCGTCGTCGAGTTGCGACAGCACTTGAAGGTCTGGATGCGTTAAAACCCTATGTAGACACGTTAATCGTTGTTCCAAACGATCGGTTATTGTATATCGTAGATCGCTCAACTTCCATGTTAGAAGCCTTCCGTGAAGCGGACAAAGTCCTTAGACAAGGGGTTCAAGGGATTGCAGAAATCATTACAGTACCCGGTTTGATCAATGTCGACTTTGCCGATGTAAAAACCGTCATGAAAGACAAAGGTACCGCATTAATGGGTATCGGAATCGCCAGTGGGGAGAACCGTGCCATTGAAGCTACGAAAAAAGCAATTCATTCGCCATTGCTTGATGCGAACATTGATGGTGCAACCGATGCTGTTGTGAACATTGCCAGTGGTGTTGATATTGCTTTGTGGGAAGTTAATGAAGCAGTAGAAGCAATTCAGGCGTCTAGTTCCACTGAAATTAATATTATTTACGGTGCCACGGTAATAACCGAATTAAAAGATGAAATCATTGTCACAGTAATTGCTACTGGCTTTGATGAAAATAAAACCGTTGAATTCAGTGACATTGGATCTACCAGCTATGAGGATCCTGATGACATCGATGATGACGATGATAAAGAAGACTCAAAACGGTCGCGCAAACGTCGTCGTAAAGACGAAGATGAGGAAGAAGAACCGTCTAAAACAACCATTCCTTCCTGGTTGAAATCTCGATTTAAATAAGCGCGCATTGCGCTTTTTTAAATCTAAAAGGTTGTGGTATGATGAGCCCACGCAAACGCTATAATATTGTGTACGCCATCCTGATGGCAATCATAATCGTATTATTTCTAGTCCCGTTACAAAATGACATGGTCGATATGTTGCTCGGTATATTCGCGGTCATTTTGACGAGTGTTTTTACATATACGAATCGTCATGATATTCCACGTAAACGACGTCAAGAAGACCATTCCTGACGATGTAACGGTTGTTGCCGCAACAAAATATTTCACCACCGAGCAGATGCGACAATTGTATCGTGAAGGAATCCATGATTTTGGTGAAAATCGCGACAATGCGTTTTTAGAAAAATATGAAGTATTAAAAGATTTGGATATCACCTGGCACTTTATTGGATCACTGCAAACGAAAAAGGTTAAGAAGGTAATCCATAAGATATCCTATCTCCATTCCTTAGACTCGATGAAGTTAGCAGAAGAAATTGATAAACGTAGAACTGCTCCATTAAAATGTTTTCTTCAAGTAAACATAAGCCATGAAGAATCCAAACACGGATTTACACCACAAGAAGTATTATCCGTTTTACCCGCGTTACAACGTCTCAAAAACATCGAGATTATTGGGTTTATGGGAATGGCCGAATACACTGATGATGTAACCGTCATCCATCGAGAGTTCCAAGTGTTAAACGACTTACAGCAACAAGTTCAAACACAACTCAACATCACAATCAATGAACTATCTATCGGGATGAGTAATGATTATCTCATTGCCCTAGAGCATGATGCTACATTTTTGCGTCTCGGTAGTGTATTATTTAGTAAAGAGGTGTAATCATGTTTAAAAAACGGAAAAAAACAGCCTTTGATCGCATTGAATTTATTCTTTGTGAACCAGACATTGACGTCTTTAAACTCGCAGACAAATTATTAAAAGGAAAACCACTCATTCTCAATTTTGAAAACCAAAATGAAATCGAATCCAATAAGATTATTACGTTTCTAAGTGGCATTACCTACGCCATCGATGGCGAAATTGAAGTCATCAAGGAACAGATTTTCTTGTTTGCTACTAAACAAGATTATAAAGATGGAAGTCTGCGCAAATTTGTGAATGAATATAAGGAGTAGTACCCGATGTTAGCAAATGCTTTACTAATCAACGTTCTTTTAGTCATATATTATGCTCTACAAGTCTATTTTTACTTTCTCATTGGCTCGGTATTATTGTCATGGCTACCGGAGTTGCGACGAACGAAAATCGGCCAATTGATTGATCGAATTGCCGATCCATACATGCGGATATTTCGCGGTGTGATTGTGATTGGGATGTTTGACTTTACCCCAATTATCGGTTTCTTAATCTATAATTTTGGTCTTCGTTATTTCTATCAAATGATCTATTTGATGAGTCTGCAATAATGACTTTACAAGAACGCATACAACGAGCAATAACGAACCAAAGAGCGGTTCGTTTTCGTTTTTTAACACCCCAAGAACAAGCTCTCGTACCACAGAGTGATCGTATCGTTATGGATGGTGGATATCCTGAAGCTGAACGCAAACGGTTATATCTCAATACAACGAGTGAGGATGGAATCGTGTGCTTCAGAATTCATGCCAACGATCGATTTTTGGAATTACGACATCAAAACATTCTTGGTAGTCTTATGTCATTATCCATTTCGCGTGATAGTATCGGTGATATCTTACCACGGCAGCAAGTTTTCTTTGTTACATCCGAAATTGCAGATGAGATTCGCCAATCATTTCGCCAAATTGATCGAGTTACCATAACATTGGAAGAAATCGATGGGGCGATGATACAACCGGAACAAGAGTACAAATCTTTAACGGCAATTGTCCCGTCCATGCGCCTTGATAATGTCGTTGCCAAGATGACCAAAACATCCCGTAATCTCGTCCAAGAATGGATTCTTGCGGAGCAGATTCATGTCAATCATTTCGTTGTTACCAAAGCGACAAAACAGATTACAGAAAACGATATAGTATCGATTCGTCATCACGGTCGATTTATCATCGATGATACGTCAAGTCGGACCAAGAAAGGGAAAATTGTCATTAATTATCGAAAATTTGTTTAAAAAGGTTGTAATTATTCATAGATTTGTTAAAATAATGATTGTTATAAACGATGACGAGGACAGGTTACAAGAAATCCTATTTGTACAGAGACCAAGAGTTGCTGAAAACTTGGCTTATAGCTTGTTGTAATATCCCCTCAGAGTAAATCGCTGAATGAAGTAAGTGGTTTCGTATCTCGGCGTTAACGAGTTCAAGTGCTTCGGAAGAAGAACTAAGGTGGTACCGCGGATAGTCTGTTCGTCCTTATTTTAAGGATGAACTTTTTTTATACAATATGAAGGAGTGATGACAATGGGTAATGATTACAAACACACATTGCATATGCCAAAAACCGACTTTCCCATGCGCGGGAATCTCGGCAACAACGAACCAAAAATGCAAACCGTTTGGGACGAGATGAATCTCTATCAGCAACGGCTTGACAAAAACAAAGGACACACGGAATACGTCTTACATGATGGTCCACCGTATGCCAATGGGAACATCCACATTGGTCATGCGATGAATAAGATCTTAAAAGACATGGTATTGCGGTATAAAAGCATGCGTGGATTCTATACTCGCTATGTTCCTGGTTGGGATACCCATGGGTTACCGATTGAAACAGCACTTGTGAAAACGAAGAAAGTGAATCGTAACCTAATCGATAAAGTCGATTTCCGAAAAATGTGTTACGATTATGCGATGGAACAAGTGGCGACCCAAAAAGAACAGTTTAAACGCTTAGGAATCTTAGGGGAATGGGACAATCCCTATATCACATTGTACCCGAAATATGAAGCGTCGCAGTTACGCGTATTTGCTGATATGGTCGAAAAAGGATTAATCTTTAAAGGATTAAAGCCGATTTTTTGGAGTCCATCGAGCGAAACCGCATTGGCGGAAGCCGAAATTGAATACCACGACAAACAATCGCCATCGATTTATGTCGCGATGGATGCCGTGGATACCTTAGGTAAAGTCGATTACGACTTTAAGTTCTTAATCTGGACGACAACCCCTTGGACAATACCAGCCAATCTCGCGATTGCAGTTGGCGATCACATTCTCTATAGTTTTGTGAAAGTTGATGGCGATCAGATCTATTTATGTGGAACCGATTTAATCAGTGAATTAACTGCTAAATTCGGATGGGAGCGTGTCGAAGTACTAGAAGATATCAAAGGGTATGAACTCGAACATATGACCTACAAACATCCCCTATATGATCGCGTTAGTCCAATTGTACTAGGACATCACGTCTCTACCGAAGGTGGTACCGGTCTTGTGCACACCGCACCAGGACATGGGGAAGATGACTTTGTCATCGGTCAAAATTACAACCTTGATATCTTGTGTCCAGTCGATGAAAAAGGTTTTATGACCAAAGAAGCAGGGCCTTATGAAGGCGAATTTATTGAAGATTGCAACAAATCCGTCGTTCGTGATTTGGATGCATGTGGTGCATTACTGAAAATGGAATGGTATACCCATAGTTATCCGCATGATTGGCGAACTAAGAAGCCGGTAATCTTTCGGGCGACAGCGCAATGGTTCGCCAGTATCGAATCGTTGAAAGATGATATGCTCAAGGAGATTAAAAACGTCAACTGGTACCCATCTTGGGGTGAAGTACGAATGGAAAACATGGTAAAAGACCGCAAAGCATGGTGCATTAGTCGCCAACGGACGTGGGGCGTACCAATTCCTGTATTTTACAATGAAGACGGCAGTGAAATCTTAGATAAAGATGTTATCAATCACGTTGCAAATATCGTCGAACAAGAAGGAACCAATGCGTGGTATACAAAATCAGCACAAGAATTGTTGCCAGAAGGCTATACAAACGAAGCTAGTCCAAACAATGAGTTCCAAAAAGAGACCGACATCTTGGATGTGTGGTTCGACAGTGGAACATCCCATCAAGGGGGAATGACGGACTTTGGGCTACCTTATCCTAGCGACCTCTATTTAGAAGGTAGCGATCAGTACCGCGGATGGTTCAACAGTAGTCTTTCAACGGGTGTTGCTCACTTGGGACAAAGCCCTTATAAAACGTGTGTTACACATGGATTTGTTTTGGATGGAGATGGACGCAAGATGAGTAAATCACTTGGAAATGTCGTCGATCCCCTTAAAATCATCAAACAAATGGGAGCCGATATTCTCCGGTTATGGGTTGCTAGTGTAGATTACCAAAGTGATGTTCGGATCAGCAATGATATGATGAAACAAGTAAGCGAGTCCTATCGTAAAATCCGGAACACGATCCGTTTCATGCTGGGGAATCTCAGCGACTTTAATCCAACGAAGGACCGTGTTGCATTTGATCAGTTAGTGGATGTTGATCAATACGTTTATTTACAACTGAACGAATTGGTTAAGTCTGCCTTAGAACATTATGATAACTTTGAATTTGATACGGTATATAGAGATATAACAAACTTTGTAACTAGAGAATTAAGTGCGTTCTACCTCGACTTTACGAAAGATATTCTCTACATCACCAAAGCCGATGACCCAGCACGTAGAAGTGTGCAGACGGTGCTGTATGATACAACACGTACCCTGTTACAGCTACTAACGCCATTCTTACCGCATACAACTCATGAAGCATACTTGCATCTCCCCCACCATCAATACGACAATGTGTATTTAGAAGATATGCCAAAACCGCTTGATGTTGATGGATCTGAAATTCTTGATACCTATAATGCGTTCATGCAAATTCGTGACAACGTCAACAAAGCACTGGAAGAGGCTCGTAATAAACAAGTAATTGGTAAAAGTTTTAATGCGAAGCTGACACTGTATCCTAATGAAGACGTTAAAGCACTTCTGAAGAAGATGAATGCGAACCTAGGGCAATTGTTTATCGTGTCTCAGTTTGAAATGAAAGATGGCACAGGTGAATATGCGTTTAGTAACATGTCAGTGGACGTGGAAAAAGCCGAAGGGGAAACCTGTGATCGGTGTTGGCAAGTCGTGGATCATACCCATGATGGATTATGCCACCGTTGCCAAGATGTACTCGATGAGTAAAAGGTCTGATTTTCAGACCTTTTTTTGTTGAATTTACCCCTTATAAAGAGTACAATGTAATGTGGTCTTATGAAACCCATGGAGGATGAACTATGGAAGCACAAGCAACTATACATGCAAAACGGACTCGAATCATGTACTATGTACTTGGTTTTATTGTCATTGGTCTTGGTGTGAACATTATGAATGCCTCCAATCTCGGCGTTGGTGCTTGGGATACGGTAACCATCAATCTTCGTTCGTTTATGAATATTGTCGTTGGGGCGTCATGGGTAACTATTGGAATGATGTCGTTTGTTGTTAGTATCCTCGTAATGACAATGGTAATACTATATCGAAAAGACACACGCTACTTATTTATGCTGATTCCCATCGGTTTGGTCTTTCTATCGATTGATTTCTGGAATTTAGTAATCTTTAAAGACCGGATTGCAGGTGTTGGTTTCTGGACAACGTCCGTGATGATTGGATCGGCGACATTATGGCAATACATCTTCTTTATAATTGGTTCATTCATTCTTCCTCTCGGGTTAACGTTGGTGGTAAAATCCGCATTCCCTGCCTTTGTATTTGATGAGTGGATGTTGATGTTTATGGATATATTCCATACTCGTAAAATCACCTTTGTCCGCTTAGGAATTGAACTACTCGGGTTACTGATTGGTACATTATTTGGATATTTAACGTTTTTCAATACCGCCGGTCATCTCGGTTCGGTGAACTACGGGAGTTTACTGTTCACCATTTTCTTTACTTCAATTATGGGACTATGGTTTCATTTGCTGAAGGTGCAAAAACATGAGTAATCTACGAACGGTTATTTTGCGTGAAGAATTGCAAGAAATCCGCAACAAACTAACGATTGGACGGATTTCCACCTACATTGTTGGTATGATTGTGATTGGGGTTGGCGTAAGTTTGATGATTCGCAGTAATATTGGCATGAGTAGTTGGGATACACTGCATTATGCCCTAACGCATGCGATTTCATTCATGTCAATGGGATTAGCGAATGCCTTGACAGCATCAACAACAATGTTGTTAACCATCATACTATATAAACGGTGGTCGTATGTTGTTATGATTGTTCCGATCATCACGACAGCGTTACTAATCAATCTCTTTAATCTCTACATCTTTGATGGTGTTTTATACACTGAAACATGGCATCACATTGCCGGATACATCGGTGGCTTGTTCTTACTTCCTCTTGGTGGAAGTTTAATGATCGTCACCACGCTTCCAGCCGGTGTCTACGATCAATTCATGCTTGCGGTCTTGTATAAATTAAAATCGTCAAGACTTGCCTTTATTCGTGCTATAATAGAAGTAACTGTTGTACTTCTTGCTTTTCTAATCGGTTCCATTGCTGGAATTGGTCTCGGGAAATTTGGAGTTGGAACCATCATCTTTAGTTTGATGGTTGGCGTACTTATTTCGATGTACTTAACAATATTTGAAAGGATTGGAATTTATGAACATCAACAAAATGATTGATCACACGTACTTAAAAGCCTTTGGTACAAGTACGGAGATTAATAGCTTAATTCAAGAAGCGAAAGAATATCACTTCAAAAGTGTATGCGTCAATCCATTTTGGGTTGAGAAAGCCGCAAAAGATTTAGCGGATAGCGACGTTCTTGTCTGTACCGTTATTGGATTCCCCTTAGGAGCAAACACCATAGAAACAAAAGTGTTTGAAACCACCAATGCGATTAAAAACGGGGCCGATGAGATTGATATGGTACTAAACATTGGTAAAGTGAAGGAACAGGATTATGCGTATATTACCAACGAAGTACAAGCAGTTAAAGAAGCTTGTAAGGGCCATACGTTAAAAGTCATATTGGAAACATGTTATTTAACAAAAGATGAAATCAAAGCAGCAACTGAAGCTTGTTATCAAGCAAATGCTGACTTTGTAAAAACCAGTACTGGATTTGGTACAGCTGGTGCATTAGAAGAAGACATAAAAATTATGAAATCCGTGTTCCACGATCGTGAAGTGAAAGCTTCTGGCGGTGTCCGCAGCGCCGAAGATGTGGCGACAATGGTTACCGCTGGGGCAAGCCGGATTGGGACCAGTAGTGGCGTTAAACTTGTTCAAGGACAAGTTTCAGATAGTGATTATTAGGAGGTTATTGTATGGGTACACCACATATAAGCGCAGATAACAATCAAATAGCAAAGACAGTATTAATGCCCGGCGATCCGCTACGTGCAAAATTCATTGCCGATACCTATTTAGATAATGTTGAGCAGTTCAATACCGTTCGAAATATGTTTGGATATACCGGAACCTACAAAGGAAAACGAATCAGTGTTATGGGTAGTGGTATGGGTATGCCAAGTATTGGAATTTATAGTTATGAGTTGTTCAAATTTTACGATATTGACAATATCGTCCGCATCGGGAGTTGCGGGGCCTATACCGCAGATTTAGATTTATACGATGTTGTCCTAGTTGACAAAGCATGGAGCGAATCCACCTATGCCCAAACCCAGGCAGGACATGAGATTGATACAACCTATCCAAGTGCAAGCTTAAATGCAGCAATTGAACAAGTTGCTAAGTCGTTGCAAATTCCTGTTCATAAAGGAACGATTCATTCCAGTGACGTATTCTATCGTCAAAACGCAGGAGAATACGAGCAAATTCGTGATCAGCACGGTTGTATTGCTGTTGAAATGGAATCCTTTGCGTTGTTCCACAATGCCAACGTTCTTGGTAAAAATGCTGCGTGTTTGCTAACGGTTTCCGATAATATCGTTACACAAGAGGAAACCAGTGCAGAGGAACGTCAAAATGCATTTACAAGAATGATGGACATTGCTTTAGGATTAGCCGAATAAACAACGTATAAAAAGAGCTTTGGCTCTTTTTTAGGATGGTACATATGAAGATTACACATGAGAAACAACCGGGTTATACCCTAAATGTAGCCCACACCACAAAATTTAAAACCGTGAAAATTCAACTGGTCTTTTCACGGTTGTTTCAACGTGATGATGTCACAGCACGAGCTATGATTCCATACCTTCTTCGCGCGGTAAGTGCATCGTATCCAACGAGACGTGACATTCAAATCAAATTGGAAAGCATGTATGGTGCATCGTTTCAGTCCGGTGTTAAAAAGACTGGATTGGCTCAAGAACTCACGTTTGATATCACATTTATTCATAACGATTTTGCCATTGATCAGACGAATTTATTGGATTCAGTGGTTGCGTTTCTAGGTGATATTATCTTTCATCCCCGCTTTGAGCAAACCATATTTGATGAAGAAAAACGCCTACTTGAAGAATATTTTATCAGTATTTATGACAACAAGATGCGCTATAGTTTTCAAGAAATTCGCAAAGCGATGTTTTTTGACGACTTATATCAGTTAGAAGCACTTGGTGTCGCCGAAGATTTAGAGACGTTACGATTAGAAGATGTGATTCATGCATACGATAACATGCTTCGTCAAGATGCAATATCCATCAGTGTGGTTGGTGATGTGAATGTCGATTATATGACTCGATTGATTGACACATACTTTCCATTTTCATCCAGAATGATCGACCTGATGCCGATTGATTATAGTCGTGCCAAGCGAATACAGCCACAACACCTTGTCGAAACGCAAAGCGTTAAACAGGCAAAACTAGTATGGGGTTATCAATGGCCAAT
The DNA here is from genome assembly GCF_014023125.1 of Candidatus Xianfuyuplasma coldseepsis. Lineage (GTDB taxonomy): Bacteria > Bacillota_I > Bacilli_A > Izemoplasmatales > Izemoplasmataceae > Xianfuyuplasma > Xianfuyuplasma coldseepsis. The sequence continues at coordinate 1,787,100 of NZ_CP048914.1, read as the reverse complement.
ACACTATTTAGAACCTGATTACTATGCAGCTATAGTAGGATCGATGATGTTGGGTGGTCATGCTGAAAGCATCCTCTTTAAGCGAATTCGTGAAGAACTGAATAAAGTATACTTCATCGGTAGTAGTTATGATCAGTATAAAGGGAGTTTATATGTTTATGCAGGGATCAATGAATTGGACTATGATGAAGTTCAAACGGAAATTAATGCGATAGTGTCTTCCATCCAAAAAGGTGATTTTACGGATGAAATTTTACACATCACAAAAACCATTCTTATTTCAAATTTCTATCAGAGTCTTGATTCCAGTAGTTCAATCTGCTCCAGAATCCATCATTTAGCGCTGTTTCATCGGACGTTTAATCCCGAAGAACTAATCGCCAAAATCAAATCGGTCTCCAAAGCAGATATTACCCGTATTGCCTCACAATTACAACTGGATACAACGTTCTTACTACGAGGTGAATCACATGACTAAGTACACGTATGAATCGATTAAGGAAACGGTGTATAAAGACACGTTACCGAGTGGTTTACAGGTATTTATTGTACCTAAAAAAGGGTATCACAAAACCTATGTAACATTATCCACACCACTTGGATCAACAACTACTACCTATGAGAAAGATGGCAACATTCATTCGATTCCGGCAGGAATGGCCCATTTTCTAGAACACAAACTATTTGAACAAGATGGGTTGGATGTATCACAACAATTCGCTTTACTTGGGGCAAATGTCAACGCCTTCACAATGAACTCAAAAACGACGTATTTGTTTCATACAACCGATCATCTAATCGAATGCATCACCTTATTACTTCAATTTGTATTTCATCCTCACTTCACAGAAGAAGGCGTGGAAAAAGAAAAACCAATCATTATCCAAGAAATCAATATGTATGAAGACGATTCCAACACTGTTATCTATATGAATGCATTAAAGAGCATGTTCCATGAGCATCCCGTCCGTGAAGAAATTTTGGGAACACCAGAATCGATCAATACGATTCATAAAGAAATTCTAGAAGATGTTCATCAAGCCTACTATAATCCGCAGGAAATGGTGTTGTTTATCACTGGAAATGTCCATGTACAAAACCTGTTTTCTGAGTTACAAAAAGTCGACCCCATCGTCGAAACATCCGCAACGAAACCACACGTAGAGGATATCAAAGAACCACAAACCGTTTTTCAATCATCCATTCTCCAAGAAATGGACGTCCATATGTCCAATGCATTATTTGCAATCAAATTACCCACTAGTACGTTTCCCAAAAAACCATTGATGCAGCACGAACTGACATTCTCCATCCTTCTTGATTTACTAGTTGGAAAGAGCACTCACAATTATCAACAGCTGATAGAACGTGGTGTTATCAATGATTCCTTCGGTGTTGATGTCTCGATCGAGAAAGATTATGGTTACTTGTTATTTGGTTCTCAAACAAAAGATCCAAATCGATTTATCAACGAAATCAAATCGCTTTTATCAACGACGGTTGAGACTGGTGTTGATGTGGTTCAATTCAAACGGACAAAACGTTTAATCATTGGGAACTTCATTCAAGCACTGAACAGTTTAGAATATATTGCCAATCAGTTTACCAAATATCACATGTTAGATGGAGACTTGTTCGAAGTTCTAACGATTGCGGAAGATATTACGATTGAGGATGTCTATCATATGCTCGCTATTATCAATGATACGAGCTATCATTCAGAAAGTATTATTGTGCCAACAAAAAAAGACGAATAATCGTCTTTTTTTTAAAGATTTCGTTTAATCCAATCGGTAATTACTTTATAGTGATGATCTTTCTCAAACGAGTTAATGATTTCGTGCCGTGTATTGTTGAAGACACTGTATTTTACATTGGAGTATCCCGCATCATGATAGTGATTGTATAGTTTCTTTATATCTTCACCATAATGTCCGAGGGGATCAGTATCCCCGTTAATGAAGTAGATTGCAGTAGAAGAGGCACTGTCCTTAATTTTCTTTTTATCTTGAATTTCGGGAATAAAGTTTAACATGTCTCGTTGCGCGCCAATGGTGAATGGTATACCACAATATTTATCTTCTTCAAAGGCTCGCTGTATTTGTGGATCTTGTGATATCCATTCAATGCGGCGATTGATAAGACCCTTTCGCTGTAAATCGCGAATATGTGAACCCATAACCACATCATTAAACCATGGACTGACGTATTGATCGCCTTTGAGACGGATAATAATGTTTGCCACAATTTTACCAAATAATATCGACCATTTACTAAAGGTTCCTGTCCCACTGAAAATGGCCATATTATAACGATTGTGATCGTATAACATTGCATAACGTCCAATCAATGAACCCATCGAATGAGCAAACATAATAACCAGATGTTTTGGATAATGTTCTTCAATGTAATCCCGTACGGTTTTAACACCTTCATAGACTTTATGAAAACCAATGGATGAATCAAAGTACACTTTGCTGAGATCAGTTGATGTTTTTCCATGTCCCAAATGATCATTGCCAATCACATGGAATCCTTCATCATTGAGATACTTCGCAAAGTGGTCATATCGTTCACAGTATTCCCCAGCACCATGAATTAGCTGTACAACACCTTTGGGTTTTGTTGCGTTCGTTTCCCATAAATAGACATGTAGTTCATGTTCATACGGGTCTACTAACGTAAATTCTTTTTTCATTTCCATCGCCCCCTTAAAACCATTATACCATATAATCGAAAATCCAATTTAAATATTCGTCAAATTTTGATAAAATGGTAATGAGGTGAGAGGAATGAAACAGTACGTCTTAGCAATTGATCAAGGTACGACATCATCACGATGCATCATTTTCAATAAAGAAGGTCAAATCGTATCACAAAGTCAACGTGAGGTACCAATGATCTATGAACAGGAAGACTATGTTGAGCAAAATGCGTATGATATTTGGTCCACTGTGCTAACCACAATGGCCGACAGTATGCTACAAGCAGATATTCAACCATCTGAAATTGCAAGTATTGGGATTACCAATCAACGCGAAACCACCATTTTATGGAATCGACAAACAGGAAAGCCGATTTACAAAGCAATTGTCTGGCAATCCAAACAATCCAATGATATTTGCAATGCACTAAAAGAAGAGGGTTATGAAGAGATATTTCACCAGAAAACCGGATTGTTGATTGATCCGTATTTCAGTGGTACAAAGATTCGATGGATTCTCGATCACGTCCCTGGGGCAAAAGGCTTAATGGCAAATGGCAATCTTTGTTTTGGAACAGTAGATACATGGTTACTGTATAAATTAACTGGGGGACAAGTTCACAAAACCGAACATACCAATGCCTCAAGAACATTGCTGTACAACATATTTGAACAACAATGGGATGACGAGTTATTGCACATCCTTGATATCCATCCAAATATCCTTCCTGAAGTGTGTGATTCATCTAGTTTGTTCGGGTATACAACCGCGGCAACGTTCTTCGGTGAAAACGTACCAATCACTGGTATTTTAGGGGATCAACAAGCCGCGTTATTTGGACAATTATGTCTTGAAAAAGGATCCATAAAAAATACCTATGGTACCGGTTGTTTCATGTTGATGAATACCGGTACAAAACCAACGTTATCCCACAAAGGCTTATTAACCACAATTGCCTATAGTATGAATGGAACTGTTACCTATGCACTTGAAGGTAGTGTGTTTGTGGCTGGAAGTGCGATTCAGTGGCTTCGCGACGCATTAGAGTTTTTCGATCAGGCTTCGGAATCCGAAGCATTGGCAACCAGTGTGCCATCAAACTATGGCGTCGTTGTTGTTCCTGCTTTTGTTGGTCTTGGTACACCGTATTGGGATACAGATGCCAAAGGAGCGATGTTCGGTCTAACTCGGGGAACGTCAAAAGCACACATTACCCGGGCAACATTGGAGAGTCTCGCTTATCAAACCAAAGATGTCATTGATGTAATGATGGATGAATCGGGCATAACACCAACGTTTTTACGTGTCGATGGTGGAGCTAGTGCTAACAACTTTCTGATGCAATTTCAAAGTGATCTTCTCCATTTGGAGATTATTCGTCCTGAAATTAACGAAACGACAGCATTGGGTGCAGCCTATATGAGTGGTTTACAAAGTGGATTCTTCTCCTCCATAAAATCACTATCATCCTTACAACAAACCAATCGTACATTTCAGCCTTCAATGACTAAAGCTGAACGGACAAAACTCTATCATAAGTGGATTCAAGCCGTTCAAGCGACACGCCAATTCAAGTAATGTTACGATATTTTGTTTCATTTATGGTATGGATAGAGTATAATAAATAACAGGTGAAATATATGAATACAAACTTAGAGCAATACGTTACAAAAAAATCAAAGAGTGAAAAAAAGGTCTACATTGGTGGGGCACTAATAATACTTGCTGTCTTGCTGTTTCTCGCCGGTATTGAATTTCTTATCTTCATTGCAATACCTGTAGGAATTGCCGGATTCATTGTAGCTGGAATCGGTTTTAGTGAATTCAACCGTCTCAGTAAACAATTCAAAGTTCAAGTCGTCACCAGTCTTGTCGAACAATTTGTTGATAATGGCCACTTTGATCCGCATCGGGGGCTCTCCCAAAATGCGGTGTATTCGACCGAATTCTTAAAACGAGCTGATCGCTTTCATTCTGAAGACTTCTTAAGTGGTTCGATGGAAGGTGTCGATTTTATATCCAGCGATGTCAAACTGGAAGAACGCCACGTTCAACATACCAAAAACGGAACAAGAGTATACTACGAAACGTATTTCCTTGGTCGTGTGTTCGTGTTTGATTTCAACAAACCATTCGATGGATTTTTACAAGTTTTGGAAAACGGTAGACCCCGTGTGAATCGGGGATACAACAAAGTCCAACTCGAGAGTATTGCATTTAATAAAAAATTTAAGACCTATGCGACAAACGATCATTCGGCATTTTATGTCCTAACGCCACATTTTATGGAAGCATTGCTCGATTTTGAAAAAAACAATCGTGGTAACATTCGCTTCTCATTCATTGATAATCACCTGTATATTGGGATCAACAATTTCCGGGACACATTTGAACTTCAAATGTTCCGCAAATTGGATCAACATATATTTGACGAATTTCAACGTGATTTATTCGTCATCAAAGACGTTATAACAGAACTAAAACTAAACCAAAATATATTCAAAAAAGGAGTGTAAATTATGCCACCTGGAGTAACTGTAGTCATTATTATTGCTGTTGTCTTATTATTGATTGTTGTATGGTACATCGGTACCATGAACTCATTACGTCAACTGGAAGTAAAAGTTGAAGAAGCCGATAGTGGAATCGACGTTGCTTTAACCAAGCGCTTTGATGTCCTTTCAAAACTAGTAAACACTGTAAAAGGATATGCCAAACACGAAAAGGAAACATTGGAAAGTGTCACCAAATGGCGTGCTGGCTTACCAAAGAACTTGACCATGGAGCAAAAACAAGAGTTCATGGAAAAAATGAATGGAATCCAATCTGGGATCAATGTAGCTGTCGAAGCCTACCCCGATCTCAAAGCGGATAAATCATTCTTAAATCTACAACAAAACATTACCGATGTCGAAGAACACCTTCAAGCAGCAAGACGTTTATACAATGCGAATGTTTCAACGATTAACTCGCGAATCGTCACGTTCCCAACTAGTATTGTTGCCGGAATGATTCAAATGACGAAAAAAGAATTCTTTGAAGCAGAAGCCGCAAAACGAGAAGACGTTGACATAAGTTTTTAATTTTACGAAATAAGCGTAATGTGAGAAAAACAGATGAATTATCTGTTTTATTCTCTTGAATCCTGACAATCAACACAGAATTTTCGAAAATTCTGTGTTTTTGTATGGATACTGTTTATCAAACGACAATCGCCTTCAAGCAATCAATATAGTACACTACATCAAAAAGGAGGAAGTATGTTAAATCAAGTTATTTTAGTAGGACGAATGGTATATGATCCCGAACTGAGAACATTAGATGATGGTCGTAATGTAACCACCATTACCCTAGCGATTCAACGCGGATATAAGAATGCTGAGACCGGAGAATACGATACGGATTTTATTGCCTGTACGCTGTGGAGTGGCATTGCTGAGAATACCGTACAATATTGTAAGAAGGGTAGTGTTGTGGGTGTGAAAGCACGTTTGGCCCAGCGTTATTATGAATATGAGGAGGGAAAAACCTTCAGTTATCCTGAGGTCATCGCTGAGAAAATTACCTTTATCAATACCAAAAAAGACAATGGAAGTGCAACAACCTAAAGGAAGTGGATCAACACTTTCTTTTTTATTTTACTTTTAATTTTCATATTTGGTTGTTTTTTGATATAATAACAACGAAGTTTATAACGTGGTGATACAATGAAAAAATGGCTAAAAGAAAACATCTTTGTCAAAGACATGTTTGTCTATATATTGGTAGCAGCAATCATATTCTATATTCCATTATGGTTGTTTGTTTATTATGCAATTATCACGGAAAATGATTACCTGTATGGACTAGGGTTTGCCTATGTTGCATTTTGGGCTGGACCATTCACACCAACGATCCCAATTATTCTGGCGATTGCCGTATTCTTAAAACAAGTCATCAAATTCATCCAAGGAAAGCGACGTGAAGAAGAATGAGACAATATCTTGATTTACTCCAACATATATTAGATAACGGAACGGTAAAAACCGATCGAACTGGGACGGGAACGCTCAGTACCTTTGGCTATCAAATGCGTTTTGATCTATCCGAAGGATTCCCTCTATTAACAACCAAAAAAGTGCATTTAAAATCCATTATTCATGAACTATTGTGGTTTATCTCGGGGAATACTAACATTAAATATCTTGTAGATCATAACGTTCGAATTTGGAACGAATGGCCCTACCAAGCATTTACAAAACACAAGGATTATCGTGGGGAAACATTGCAGGAATTTGTCCAAAAGATTAAACACGACGACAATTTCGCAGCGAAACACGGTGAATTAGGTCCTGTATACGGTCACCAATGGCGTCATTTCGATGGTCCTGACGGACGGTTTGTCGATCAATTACAAGAGGTGATTAATACGATCAAAACCAACCCCAGTTCCCGACGACTTATCGTCAATGCCTGGAATCCACCAATGATTCCAGACATGGCTTTGCCGCCATGTCACATGATGTTTCAGTTTTATGTTAACAACGGTAAATTGTCTTGCCAATTGTATCAAAGAAGTGCGGATGTTTTTTTAGGAGTCCCGTTTAATATCGCAAGTTATGCCTTGCTAACGATGATGGTTGCCCAAGTCTGCAATCTCGATGTTGGTGATTTCATTCATACCTTGGGAGATACCCATATTTATAATGATCACTTTAAACAAGTTCACACCCAATTATCCAGAGAACCACGACGATTACCGACGATGAAGATCAATCCGAAAGTCACGGCGATTGACGCGTTCACTTATAGCGATTTTGAACTGGTTGGATATGATCCCCATCCATTGATAAAAGCGAAGGTATCGGTATGATTAATCTGATTGTCGCCATTGCCCGAAACAACGTGATCGGTAAGGGCAATGAACTACCTTGGCACTATAAAGAGGATATGGAGTATTTTAGGAGAACCACTCTCAATAAAACTGTCATTATGGGCGAAGCTACCTTTCAATCCATCTTGGGTTATATCGGTAAACCATTGCCCAATCGTACGAGCGTGATCGCAACCCTTTCGGGATATCAGTATCCGGGAGTTGAAACAACGGATGATATTATTTCTTATTTGAAGAACTTTCCCAAAGACCAAGATATCTTTATCATTGGGGGAAAAGTCATCTATGATATTACACTGGATATCGCGGATCGATTATACATTACGCACATCGATAAAGACTATGATGGTGATGTCTACTTTAGCGAGATTGATTATTCAAAATACAATCTCGTTCAAGAACAAGTTCGAGGGGAACTACGGTTTTGTGTCTATGAAAGGAGGGCAACATAAATGTTTATTTTAAGCTACTATGTCTTTATGTTGATCTATGCCTTGGGATTCTTGTATCTCCTGCCGGGACCATGGTTTGATCCAACAAATGGCGTATGGTATTTGTTTGTTGTACTATCGATTCTTATCGGGTTCATCGTTAGTTTCATTACCCAATTATGTATCCTAAAAATTTTGGGATTGCTTCGTCAGAAGTATCCGATAACAAATATCACCAACCATCGCATCGCGAATAGTTTATTGCGTTTGGGATTGCATTTGATCCGGACAAAAGTCATTGTGTCTGGACAGGAAAATATCCCAGAAGATCATTTTGTCCTCGTTGGAAACCATCAAGAGAATTATGACATTTTAATTATTAAGCCCGTCTTCAAGAATCTCCCTCTGAGTTTTGTGGCGAAAGAAGCCTTACAGAAGATGCCAATCTTCGGGCAATGGATGGAAATCCTAGGGAATGTGTTTATCTCCCGTGAAGCCGATCGTAGTGCCGCCCGTACGATTATTGATGGGATCAAACATTACAAACAAGGGATGTCGATGGGGATATTCCCCGAAGGGAAACGATCATTTGGAAACGAGATGATTGAGTTTAAACCGGGAGCTTTCAAATTAGCGATGAAACCGAAAGCGGATATCGTGATTGTAACCCAATACAATGCCTGTACAATCTTTAAATCCATTCCATGGAGACGTTACAAAATTCATCTTCATGTACATCCTTTACTACCATACGAAGAATATAAGGACTTATCATCACATGAACTAAGTGATCTTGTTAAAGAACGCATTCAGCAACAACTCAACATCTTTGAACAAACGATAAAATAGAGGGAAATCCCTCTTTTTTATTTACTCTTGTTCCCTTCTACTATATAATTGGTGTAGAATTTGAAAGGACAAACGACTATGGGTGAACTGATTTCTTTAGGTACTGCGTTTTGTTGGACTTTTACCGTATTATCATTTGAAGCCGCAGGGAAGAAAGTTGGATCGTTATCGGTGAACTTTATTCGCTTGCTTTTTGGTTTTGTCTTTATCTCGATCTTTCTCTATATAACACGCGGGTACATGATTCCAATCGATGCCTCATCCCATACGTGGAACTGGATGCTTTTGAGTGGTGTGATTGGTTTTGTCATTGGTGATTACTTTTTGTTTCAAGCGTTTGTTGATGTTGGTGGGAGGATATCACTTGTTATTTATAGTATGGTTCCACCCATCACAGCGATATTAGGACTCCTATACTTTGATGAGTATTTATCCGTTCAAAACATTATTGGGATGACAATTACGATAGCAGCAATTATTCTCGTTGTCATCTATAAAGAAGAAGATCATGAACGACATCCACATAGGATGCGAGGAGCACTATTTGCAATGATTGGTGCTGTTGCCCAAGCCGTTGGACTTTTGTTCAGTAAAATTGGTATGGGGGATTATAGTGCGTTTGCTGCCACCCAAATACGGATCATTGCAGCCATTGTTGGTTTTGCACTGATTATTACTATGCAACGACGTTGGCCAAATATCAAACAAGCTTTCTTCAACAAACGAGCCCTTGTTTTCATCATTATCGGCTCTATCTTTGGACCATTTCTTGGTGTTTCATCCAGTTTGCTAGCCCTTCAATATACCAGTTTAGGTATTGCCACAACGATTTCACAAATGAACATTATTTTTATCATACCATTCTCATTAATCCTCTTCAAAGAGCGGGTAAATGCGATTGAAATCATTGGTTCGATTGTTGCTTTAATCGGTGTTAGTTTGCTGTTTTTATAAGTTCTAATTTTACCCCAAATATGTTATAATAGTATCGCAAGGAGTGATACATATGCGTATAGTTGATTTAATTGAAAAGAAACGCGATGGACATGCATTAACCACAGAAGAAATCAATTTTATAATTGAAGGATACGTCGCAAAAGATATTCCTGATTATCAAATTAGTGCGTTATTGATGGCGATTTATTTCAATGGGATGACAACTGCAGAATCGACCGCATTAACAATGGCGATGTTACACAGTGGTGAAACCATTGATTTGTCGGCGATTAAAGGAATTAAAGTCGATAAGCACAGTACTGGTGGCGTCGGTGACAAAACGACCCTCGTTTTGGGTCCTTTGGTTGCAGCAGCAGGAGCTAAAGTAGCGAAACTTAGTGGTCGCGGGTTAGGGCATACCGGTGGAACCTTGGATAAATTAGAAAGTATACCAGGGTTATCGATAGCAATTGATCCGAAGGATTTCTCGAAACAAGTGAATGATATCGGTATCGCTGTTGCGGGACAAACTGCCAATGTCTGTCCGGCTGATAAATTACTCTATGCACTAAGGGATGTGACAGCAACGGTACCAAGTATACCCCTGATTGCATCCAGTATCATGAGTAAAAAACTGGCCAGTGGTAGTGATGTGATCGTCTTGGATGTGAAAATCGGTGACGGAGCGTTCATGAAAACACTGGAAGATGCCAAAGAACTAAGTAAAGTCATGGTTGGTATTGGAACTGAAGTTGGTAAAGAAGTTGTCGCCTTCATTACCGATATGAACCAACCTCTTGGATTCACCGTTGGAAACAAATTAGAGGTTGTGGAAGCCTTAGAGACATTACAGGGAAAAGGGCCAGAAGATCTTACTACCCTTTGCGTTGAAATCGGGAGTTACATGGTCTATAGTGCAAAAATTACCGATAGTATTGATGCTGCTCGAGAATTGGTGCAACAGCAAATTACCAATAAGCATGCACACGATAAACAGTTGGAATTCTTGCAAGCACAGGGCGGAAAACTACCGGATCTTGAACAGTTTATTCACGTAAAAGATATTGTATCCGTCCATGCTGATACAGGTGGATACATAGCATCGATTAAAGCCTTAGATATCGGCCTTGCGGCAATGAAACTAGGCGCTGGTCGGGCGACAAAAGAAGATACTATCGATCCGGATGTTGGCATTAAACTTCATAAGAAGGTTGGCGATTACGTGGATCAAGGAGATGTTCTCGCATCCATCTATACGAACACATCATCCATCGACGATATCATTGCCGAAGTACAACAAGCATATACCATTTCCAAAGATCATGTGGACAAAACACCAATCATCTATGAAATCATTACAAAAGAGGATATTTAAGACTGCTGATGCAGTCTTTTTTTATTGCATAATGATATTGTTTTGTATTCAAACTTGTTATACTAACCCTAAGAGGTGATAGAATGGATCAAGAGCATACAACGTTTATGCACTGGGAACGGTTGCTATTTCGAATCTATTTAAGTATTGTGGGGTTTGGATTTGTTATTCTTGGAGTAATGTATTATGTTAACGATATGATTCGTGAGATATCAAGAGCTTTTTCATCTATTGTAGTAATACTAATTGCATCGACAATTATCTATTTCTTTGTGTCGTTAGTACGAATGATCAAGTATTATATCTCCGTTCGCAAGAACGACGAAACCGCAACGATATGGCGTAGTGTTACAACGTTTTTAACATCGCCTATTGCCTTTATCTTTTATTATGTCCTCTTGTTCATCATGTTACTTAGTACAGCATCTTGTACCTATACTGGATAATCATTGTATATTTATATAAACTATGCTACAATTTAAGTACCATAAAATCGGGGGAGCTTAGAGAACTAGGCTGAGAGTATTCTTGTTACTAGAATAGACCTAACCTGATCTGGATAATGCCAGCGGAGGAAGAATTTTATTCCATCCAAAGTAGATTGTCCCGATTTTGTGGACAACTTTTTATTTGGAGGAAATATATGAACACTAGCAAATTAACAGAGATTGCAATTTTGGTCTCACTGGCTGTTGTACTTGAAGTAATATTCACTGGTATTGCAGCATTCTTTCCTATTTTGGAAATGCCCTACGGAGGTCGAGTTTCACTCAGTATGCTCCCTCTTTTCATTATTGTGTACCGTCACGGATTGAAAGATGGAATTATCGCTGGAGTTACCTACTCCTTGTTAAATCTATTACTCGATGCGAAACTGTGGCACTGGGCTAGCTTATTTTTAGACTATATCTTTGCCTTTGGTGTTATTGGTCTTGGGGCACTTGTGTTCCAGTTCATGGACAAAAATAAATCATCCTTCGTCGTCATGGTTGTTATTGGCGTCCTATTGCGATTTGTATTCCACTATATAAGCGGAGTAGTTATCTTTGATTTTATTTTAGGATTTACACCTGAGGAGTTTGCAAATCCTTGGTGGTATTCATTCTTGTATAATATCTATTATATTGGACCATCCATGATTCTTGTCATCATCACGGGGCTACTTATGTTTGAACGACTTGAAAAAGCAAACATATTAGAAGCATAGAAAAGCACAATTGTGCTTTTCTTTTATTTGAAAAAGGTTTCTTGATTTTACCCTTTTTTGTTTGTACTTGGTATTATATAATAAGAAGTGGAGGTGTATACATGAAGGTATTATTTGTCGGAAGTGAAGCAACACCATTTAGCAAAACAGGGGGATTAGCAGATGTGTTAGGTTCCTTGCCTAAAGCACTCACGTCACTCGGTGTGGATGCCCGTGTCGTTGTGCCGAAACACATGTGGACCAAAGAAAAATATCATGATTTATTGGAACCTGTATGTCATTACCGTGTTGTCGTTGGACCAAAGAAAGAATATGCAGGAATTGAGAAGACTGTCTATGATGGCGTAACCTTTTATTTTGTTGATAATGAGTATTATTTTGGCTATCGAAATACACTTTATGGCCATTATGATGATGGGGAACGATATGGATTTTTTAACAATGCCGTACTGCAAATGTTAGCAGAAATTGATTTTTATCCAGATATTATCCATTGCAATGATTGGCAAAGTGGATTAATTCCGTACTTGTTGCAACAAAAATATCGTAATAAACAGAAATATGCATCAATAAAAACCATAATGACCATCCATAACATCGCGTATCAAGGGCGTTTCAGCAAAGAGTTAATGCCGTATTTGGATGTCGAATATAGTAGTGCACTTGAATTTGAAAATGTCATTAATTTCTTAAAATGCGGCATTGTAACTGCCGATTATGTTACAACCGTCAGTGAAACCTATGCCAATGAAATCTTATATGATTATTTTGGATACGGAATGCATTCAGTGTTACGCGAACGAACCGATCGCTTACGTGGAATTGTCAATGGGGTTGATTACGATGTCTTTAATCCAAAAGTCGATTCCAAAATATTTTACAATTATAGCCTCTACAACTATGTAAAAGGAAAACGTACCAATAAAGAGACCTTACGCGAATATTATCAATTAGCACGGAATAAACGTCCAATGATTGGGATGGTATCGCGTCTCACCGAAGCCAAAGGATTTGATCTGGTGATGGAGGTTTTAGAACCGTTGATTGCCAATGATGAAATCCAATTTGTCCTGCTTGGTAGTGGCGATTATGCTATTGAAGAATACTTCAATAATCTTCGATTAAACTATCCAGAGCAAGTCGGAGTCTATATTGGATATAACGATGAAATGGCGCGCAAAATCTACGCAGGTGTCGATATGTTTTTAATGCCTAGTCGATTTGAACCTTGTGGACTTGCCCAATTAATTAGCTTAAAATATGGTACCGTACCAATTGTCCGTAAAACCGGTGGACTCCGTGATACGATTGAGATTTACAACAAGTATACCGGGGAAGGGACTGGATTCGGTTTTGAAAACTATGATGCTGGAGATATGCTTTATGCAATCAATAATGCTCTCGAAGTATACGGCGATCAACGCAGTTGGAAAGATCTTGTGAAACGCTGTATGGAACAGGATTTCAGTTGGGAAGAATCCGCCAAAAAATACATTACCCTGTACCACGATGTAAAGGAGATATAATATGGAAACATTAGCCCTAATATTAGCCGGAGGACGCGGAAGTCGTCTCGATATTTTAACTGAAAAACGCGTTAAACCCGCCGTACCATTTGCCGGAAAGTTCCGCATTATTGACTTTGCTCTTAGTAATTGTACCAACTCCGGAATTTATGATATTGCGATCCTAACTCAATACTTACCACTATCCTTAAATGAACACATTGGTGTGGGAAAACCCTGGGATCTCGACCGTCGTGATTCGAGTTTAACGTTGCTTCAACCACATAAAGAATGGTATAGTGGAACCGCGGATGCAGTATTGCAAAATATCAATTTTATTAAACGTCGGAACCCGAAATACGTTCTCATTTTATCAGGGGATCATATCTATAAAATGAACTATCAAAAAATGATTGATTTTCATATTGAAAACAACTCCAAATGTACGATTGCTGTGCAACCGGTCGCATGGGAAGATGCCCATCGCTTTGGAATCTTAACCAGTGATGAGCATCATAAAATTACCCGTTTTGATGAAAAACCAGCGAAACCAGAAAGCAATCTTGCATCGATGGGGATTTATGTCTTTGATACCGATGTCTTACTCGATGCAATCACTACTGTAGAAGACCCGAATTTGGACTTCGGAAAACACATCATCCCTCATTTATTGGAAACCGAAGACCTCTATACCTATGTGTTTGATGACTACTGGAAAGACGTAGGAACCTTTGATTCCTATGTCGAAGCCAATATCGAGTTAACCAATACCGTCGACAAAATTCCACTGGATATGTACGATCGCAGTTGGCGTATCTACACCAAAAGTGAAGAACTACCAAGCGTTAAAGTTGGTAGTAAAGCCTTAATATCTCAAGCCTTGTTATCGAATGGATGCATTGTTGCTGGTACTGTCAAACAATCAGTTTTATCCCCAGGTGTCATAATTCATCCAGGAGCAACCGTCATCAATTCGGTGATATTAAATGATACCGAAATCAAACCGGGTGCATATATTGAACATTCAATCATTGATAAACGGTGTGTGATTGAAGAAAATGTTATCATTGGTGATGGATCTGATTTGACGCCAAACAAAGACAATCCGAAATTGATGAGTAGTGGTGTCAATGCCGTTGCAGCGAATGTCAAGATTCCAGCAGGAACAGTGATTACCCGCAATTGTCGTATTTTCTCCAGTGCCACCTTTACAGACAAAATCATTGAACCGGGAAGTACGCTACGATAAAAATAAAAAAGGCATTTTATGCCTTTTTTTGTTGAATAAGATATGTAACGACATCCAAATAGGGTACGCGTGGAGCAAATCCTTCGGGTATCAGATGTCCTTTTTGTTGCATTTCGTCATAGGTAATCGATTTTCGTCCTTTTTTGGAGCGAATGAAATAATTATGTACGTGCTTGGCTTCTAATAAATAGATTTCATCACTATGTTTCCAGTAAACCAAGATAAAACTGATTCCACCATGTTTTGCAACTTGCATTAGGTGCTCGATTTGATGTGGATGGATATTGGACAATGGGAAACTCGTTTTATTTTGCGTTTCTTTGGCTTCAAAATCAATGTAATATCCTTGATAAATTCCATTGTAATCTGTCGTCGATGGTACTTTATAATACGCTTCGGTAATGACAGCGCCACTTCGTGATGGATAATCCACTTTTACAATCTGAATCGGTATTGGTTTTTTATAAATCACGGCGATATCGTGTTCTTTATAGTATTCGTTAGATTCATTAATGATCTGTTCAAACTTCATACCACGATTGGATGTGCTTTGTTTCCGACGTGTGAATGTTTTCTTCTGATTCGGATATCCGACCATTAGGATCACCTCGAAAACAGTATATCACATTTCGATCATAAAAACGATGAAATCAAATGTAAAAAAAATGAAAAAAAGTGAACGAGCGGATGTTATTAGAAGAAGGTATGGTATAATATGTGTGATATGAAAAGGAGGTGCAGTATGGCTCGAATAAAACTGTTTGCCCTAGGAGGACTAGGGGAAAATGGAAAGAACATGTACTGTGTCGATATCGATGGACATTTGTTTGTCCTCGATGCTGGATTAAAATACCCAAGTAATGATCTATATGGTGTGGATTCCATTATTCCAGATACACAATTTTTAGAAGATAACAAAGATCGGATTGTCGGATTGTTTTTAAGTCATGGTCACGAAGATCATATTGGTGCTGTACCAAAACTATTAAAAACATTACCGTTACCAATCTATGCATCCTATTTTACACTAGCCGTTTTAAAAGATAGCTTGGAAGATCAAGGACTGGATACGAGTGCGTATACATTCCATGAAGTAACTGCGAAGAAAACATTGCAATTTGGACCTGTTCAAGTTGATTTCTTTGGTGTGACACACAGTATACCAGAAAGTATGGGAATTGCAATTCATACCAAGGATGGTTCCATTGTCTATGCCCCAGATTATATGTTTGATCAAAATGTACAGTCGTGTTATAAAACCGACTTTGCCAAACTAAGTAAGATTGCAGGTCGGGAAATACTAGCGTTATTAACCGAATCACTTGGAAGCGAACGAAGTGGATACACACATGGTAGTGCCAATCTTGATTACGTTCTAAACCAAGCGTTTAATCAAGCTGAAGGACGAATAATCACCACGGCGTTTTCAACCGATTTGGTGCGTATCCAAAAAGTGATTGATATTGCGTTGAAGCATAATCGTGATATCGCTATAATTGGCCGTAAAACACAACGAACGGTTGATATTGCTGTCAATTTAGGATACTTAAAAATACCAGAAGAAAAACTACTTAACTTACGTTTTATTGATGATCAAAATAAGAATGAATTACATAATGCAGTGGTACTGGTCACTGGGGATCGTCACGAACCATTTTACATGGTTCAGCGGATGGTGAAGAAGTTGGATAAGTTGATTCATATTAATGAAGCTGACACGATGTTATTGATGACACCACCGGTTCCTGGTACAGAGCGAATCGCTGCTAGAACGATGGATATTCTATATCGAAATGAATGCAATGTTATTAAAGTAAGCAAACATATTTTACCACCAAACCATGCTTCAAGTGAGGATGTAAAGCTCTTAATAAACATCCTTAATCCCCGATACATCGTTCCGGTAATTGGCGAGTATAGACATCAGTATGCGCTCAAAGATATTGTATTATCTCTAGGTTATCATAATCATGATATCCTGATGCTAGACAATGGCCAAGTAGCTGAAATCAACAATCGAAAAGTGGTTAATATAACTGGAAAAGTTCATAATGGTGATATTTTAGTCGATGGAATATTAGATAGTGATGTCAGCGATGTAGTCCTGCGTGATCGCGAGATGCTAGCACAAGATGGTGTCGTTTTGATTATCGCAAACATTGATCCCAAACAGAAAAAAGTTGTCAGTACACCTGAAGTGGTAAGTCGCGGATTTGTCTTTATGAAAGAAAACGAGGAATTGATTCAAGGAATTACTGATAAGTTCTATCTGGTCAGTGCGAATGAATTAAATGGTAAATATGTCAACTGGCGAACATTTAAAAATGCATTGCGCGAACAACTTGGTCGATACCTATATAAAGAAACCCGAAGAAAGCCTATCATTATCCCAGTTTTAATCGATACACAAGTATAAAAACGGCTTAAATAGTCGTTTTTTTTATTTGAGCAATCGCTCATATAAATTGTAAAAATAACGTAAAAAGTCTTTACAATTAGGTTAATTATTCATATAATATATGTAGTTTAAAAAAATATTAGGAGGATTTCATGAAAAAATTATTATTAGTTTTTGCTTCATTTTTATTCGTGTTTGCTTTAGCTGCATGTAATGGAACTGAAGAAGAAGCAACATTGGAAGAATTTAATAGTTACTTCCAAATCGGACTTGTTACCGATACCGGTGGTATTGATGATAAATCATTCAACCAAGGTACTTGGGAAGGTGTCGAATTATTTGCAGAAACATTAATGTTACCTGAAAGCGCATATCGTTATGTTCAATCTTCATCCGATGCTGACTATATTCCAAATATTAGTGCATTCAGTGATGAAAAATTAGACTTAATCGTTATGCCTGGATTCTTATTCGAAGATGCATTAATTGAATCAGCTGCGAATTATCCTGCACAAAAATATTTAATCATCGATATGGTTGTTGATGCTCCAAACGTTGCATCTGCTGTATTCGCTGAAAATGAAGGATCATTCTTAGTTGGTGTTGCTGCTGCATTAAAAGCACAAGAAGCTGGAGAAGACACAGTTGGATTTATTGGTGGTATGGACTTTGACCTAATCCAAAAATTCGAAGCTGGATTCGAAGCTGGTGTATGGGCTGTTGATCCAACAATGACCGTATTAGTCGATTATGCAGAATCATTCTCAGATGCTGCTGCTGGACAAGCTCTTGCTGTAAAACAATACGGTGAAGGTGCTTACATCATCTTCCACGCTGCTGGTGGAACCGGAAACGGTGTCATTAATGAAGCGAAAAGTCGTCGTGCAAACGATGAAGACGTATGGGTTATTGGTGTCGATAAAGACCAATACGAAGACGGAATCTATGAAGGTGAAATGTCAGCTGTATTAACATCAATGATGAAACGCGTTGACGTTGCTGCTTACGATGTTGCCGTTGCTACTTACAAAGGTGAATTCCCTGGTGGAGAAATCTTAGTATTCGACTTAAGCAATGATGGTGTTGGATTACCACTTGTAAATCCAAACTTATCACAAGCAATTGTTGATCAAGTTGCTACGTACAAAGCTGGTTTATTAGCTGGTACTTATACTGCTCCAACTGTTCCATCTCGTTTGGATGAGTAGTCGTTAAAGTTTACGAAATGAATCAAGCAACCACAATGGTTGCTTGATTTTTTTATATCTTTAATTTTTTAAAATTAATGATATAATAGTTATGAGGTGATTTGATGACTGCAAAGGACATCATTACAGATACTAGTTTAACCATCGAACAAAAAGTCAATGCGCTCGCTAAACTAGGGGAAAACACAATCGAACCATTACCCCGAAGCAAGAAGCTTCAGCAGTACTATGATGCAGGTATTTACTGTGAATTATTTGAGGGAAATGCACCCTTTAAACCACGGTATATAACACCGGATTATCACAAGTTCATGGAGCAGGGTTCTGAGTTCTTAGGTTTACAACCGCCAACGGATTTGATTGAAGCAATCAATTCGTTGCTCATTTTATATAAACATGTACCTTCGATTACAAATTTCCCAGTATACTTAGGGAATATTGACACACTTCTTGATCCCTTTATCACAGATGAAGATTTAGCTCGAAAATTAATTAAAATGTTTCTCCTTCAAATTGATCGTACGATAACCGATTCCTTTTGTCATGCGAACATCGGTCCCCTGGAAACGACCGCCGGAAATATCATTTTAGATGTGATTCAAGAACTTGACAATCCGACACCTAATTTAACATTAAAAGTAAGTAACAATACGAATGAAGATTTCCTAAAACGAGCCATCGCCTCATCGTTAGAAGTGGTTAAACCTGCCCTTGCGAACGATGTGATGTTTCGGGAAGAATTCAAAGGTGAATATGCCATCGCAAGCTGTTATAACGGATTAAAAGTTGGTGGTGGGGGGTATACATTAACACGCCTTCGTTTAAATCGCATTGCTACACAAGTTGATTCAATCGCAGAGTTTTATACACTATTAGACGATGTGATTCAGGAGAATCTAGTTCAAATGGATAAACGCATCAAATACATTGTGGAAGATGCCAAATTCTTTGAAACCAACTTCCTTGCGATTGAAGGCTTGATTGATCGAGAAAAATTCACCGGAATGTTTGGTCTTGTTGGCCTTGCTGAGTGTGTCAATGAACTTTGTGATGAACGATTTGGACATTCGGATAAAGCCAATAATCTAGGTGTTGAGATTTTAGAACATATGCAAGAAAAAGTTGCTGCGCATGAAGGATATTACTGTTCCTTCTTTGATAACAAATATCTGTTACATGCACAAGTCGGTATTGATACCGATTATGATTGTAGTGCTGGTTGTCGCATTCCAATCGGTGATGAAATTGAGATTAATGAGCATTTGATGCAAGTGGGATTATACCATCGATTCTTCCCCACAGGAATTGGCGATATTTTTGTCTTTGATAAGACCTATAAAAAGAATCTTCCAGCGCTTGTTGATTTAATGCAAGGTGCTTTCGATAACGGTTCACGTTACCTAACATTCCACTCATCTGATTCTGATTTGATTAAAGTAACAGGATATCTTGTCAAGAAAAGTGAAGTTGATAAATTGAGCAAAGGTGAATCCGTATTGCGTGATACAACTGTACTTGGAAAAGGAGCCAATGAAGGTACTCATGTCTTCGAACGACTTGTCAGAAAATAGTTTACCGATATTACGTATCTATCCATTTTCCAGTACCGATGGTCCGGGAAATCGATATGCGATTTATCTTGCTGGATGCAACCTAAACTGCAAGAGTTGTCATAATCCGGAATCGATTAACCAATGTGATTCGTGTGGATTATGCGTTGCTGCATGTGATTTTGATGCCCTAGAGATTATTGACGGGCAAGTAACTTATTATCCTGAACAATGTACCAAATGTGATCGCTGTATCTATACCTGTGAATCACTAGCTTCACCAAAACTTTTACCGTTAAGCAATGAAGAGATTATTGCAGATATTACAAAGCACCGAGATTATATCCGCGGTGTTACCTTCTCGGGTGGTGAAGCGACACTACATTATCAAGCGTTAATACCCTTAATCAAGGACATTAAAAAACTAGGACTAACTGTTTTTGTTGATTCCAATGGATATTGGGACATCGATACAGAGTTTGAGGAGTTTATTTCTCTTGTTGATCAATTTATGTTGGATTTGAAGTTTCTCGATCCGGATTTGCATCGATTCTATACTGGTGTCGATAATAAAATTATCATTGACAATATCAATTTGATCTATCAACAACATAAACTGTACGAAGTACGTAGTGTAGTTTATGAATCAGAAGAAAGTTGCAAAGATGTATTACAAATTGCATCATTTCTACCACGAGATGTCTTGTTCAAGATAATTCCTTATCACACCCATGGCGTCCGTGTGGAATATAAACATTTATTTCACGTACCAAGTGACACCTTTTTACAACAACTCGATCAATCCCTCAAGAAGCTTGATCGAGAGTATATTATATACAAGATATAATGCATTCTTGAAATACTGAACAAAGGAGACCGACTATGGAATATGCTATTGAAATGAATGGGATCACAAAAATATTCCCAGGAATCAAAGCAAATGACCGCGTAGATTTACACGTCAAAGACGGTGAAATTCACGCACTTTTAGGGGAAAATGGTGCAGGGAAAAGTACACTGATGAGTGTTTTATTTGGGTTGTATCAACCAGAAGAAGGCAACATCAAAATCCGTGGTAAGGAAGTCGAAATTTCCAATCCAAACATTGCGAATGATCTTGGAATCGGAATGGTCCACCAACACTTTAAATTGGTGGAAAACTTTACCGTAACGGAAAATATCATATTAGGAATGGAACCCAAAAAAGGTATTGTTATTGATATTGACAAAGCCGCAAAACGGGTACTAGAGTTATCGGAAAAATACGGATTAAAAGTCGATCCCTATGCCAAAATTGAGGATATTACTGTCGGGATGCAGCAACGGGTTGAAATTTTGAAGATGTTGTATCGTAATGCAGATATTCTCATCTTTGATGAACCAACTGCAGTGTTGACGCCTCAAGAAATTGAAGAGTTGATGAACATCATGAGAAAACTCATCAAAGAGGGAAAAACAATCGTCTTGATTACGCATAAACTAAAAGAAATCAAGTTGGTTTCAGACCGTTGTACCGTTCTCCGACGTGGAAAATACATTGGAACCGTAGAAACCAAAGATACAACGGAAAAACAACTCGCAGAAATGATGGTTGGTCGTCCAGTCAGCTTTGAGGTGGAAAAACAACCAGCAAAACCCGGTAAAGTCGTCGCGCAATTTCGGAATTTAAACGTATTGGATAATCGCCATTTACCAGCCGTTAAAGACTTTAGTTTGGATGTCCGTGCTGGTGAAATTATGTGTATTGCTGGAATTGATGGAAATGGACAAAGCGAGCTAATTGAAGCGATTTATGGTCTTCGTAAAATTGAAAGTGGCGAATTCATCATGCATGGTGAAGATTTAAGTCATGAACCGATTCGGACACGGGTAGAAGCTGGTGTCGGTCACATTCCTGAAGACCGACACAAATATGGTCTTATCCTCGATTTTAGATTAGATAGTAACTTTGTCTTACTGGATTATTATAAAGAAGCTTATCAGAAACATGGTTTAATTTTATTTGATGCGATTTTAGAAAACTCAGAACGATTAATCGAAGAGTTTGACGTACGAAGCGGGGAAGGATCTGCAACAAAAGCACGTTCGATGTCTGGTGGAAATCAACAAAAAGCCATCATTGCTCGTGAAATCGATCGATCACCTGAATTATTAATCGCTGCGCAACCAACACGTGGTTTAGATGTTGGGGCGATTGAATATATCCACAAACGGCTAGTCGAAGAACGCGATAAAGGTAAAGCCGTACTGCTGATTAGTTTAGAGCTCGAAGAAGTTCTTAATGTATCCGATCGAATTGCCGTTATTTACGAAGGTGAAATTGTTGGTATCGTTGATGCCAAAGATGCAACTGCAAACGAACTTGGATTAATGATGAGTGGTTCGAAACGGGGTGAAACGCATGCCAGCTAAAGTCCAGCAACCCAAAGCAACGATGAGTCGAGATGCTTTATGGGAAAAACGAATGAACACAATTGTACCATTGGTTGCGATTTTCTTAGGATTCCTCGTCGGTATCTTAATCATGTTATTTACCGGGCGAGATCCACTCGATATTTTCCGTGCCCTGATGCGGGGAACGATTGGTATTGATACAACCTTAATTGGTACCGGTAGTTTGTGGTT
The DNA here is from genome assembly GCF_014023125.1 of Candidatus Xianfuyuplasma coldseepsis. Taxonomy (GTDB): domain Bacteria; phylum Bacillota_I; class Bacilli_A; order Izemoplasmatales; family Izemoplasmataceae; genus Xianfuyuplasma; species Xianfuyuplasma coldseepsis. The sequence continues at coordinate 1,764,189 of NZ_CP048914.1, read as the reverse complement.
CAATGCGCGTTACATCGGAGAATTTTTAGTCTTCTCGATGCCGATTATATTAACCGGTTTATCCGTTGCCTTTGCATTCCGTACTGGTCTATTTAATATCGGTGCAGAAGGACAATTATTGATGGGTTCATTCGGTGCCGTTATGATTGGTGTCTTATTGGATTTACCAACAATTATCCACTTACCGCTTGCGGTATTAACCGGGGTGCTCTTTGGTGCCTTGTGGGGCTTCATTCCAGGATTCTTAAAAGCCAAGTTTAATGTCCATGAGGTTGTTGTAACCATCATGATGAACTATATCGCTCTGTATTTCGCGAACTACTTGGTTAAAGCACTACCTGGTAGTGATAATGTTAAAACTGTCCCCGTTGCTGAAAGTGCATCACTCGCAAGTGATTTTCTCAGTAACTTAACCAATAACTCTCGTTTCCATTGGGGATTTATCCTTGTAATTATTGCATTAATTATTTTCTGGCTAATTATTGAAAAGACGATTTTCGGATTTGAACTTCGCAGTGCTGGATTTAACAAACATGCATCCAAATATGCCGGTATGAAAGTTGATCGTAACATCATCTATTCGATGATGATTGCCGGGGCATTCGCTGGTTTGGCTGGTGTCTTGATCTCCATTGGTACATTTGATTATGGACGCGTATTATCCGTCAATGAAGGGTATGGATTCGATGGTATTGCCGTCGCATTGGTAGGGAACACGTCTGCGATAGGATCGTTACTTGCTGGATTGTTGTTCGGTGGATTAAAAGCGGCACAGCCACTGATGCAAGCACGAGGTATTCCACGTGATATAACCAATATCATCATTGCTGCAATCGTAATCTTTGTTGCAATGAGAGCGGGTATCAAGCAAATCTTTGATCGATTTAGAACGAAGGAGGTAGAATAATGGATACGCTATATTCAATGCTTGCTTTAGCACTTGTTTATTCTACTCCAATTATCATCGCTGGTCTTGGCGGATTATTCTCCGAGCGTAGTGGTGTCGTCAACATCGCCTTAGAGGGATTAATGATGTTTGGTGGTTTTGCAGGAGCAACCGTTACTGTATTGCTTGAACCAACATTTGAAGGTGGAGCTCATCTCGGACCTTGGATTGGTGTCGTTGTTGGGATGGCAGTAGGGGCATTAATTTCGCTAATTCACGCCTTCTTAAGTGTTAACTTAAATGCCGACCAAGTTATTTCGGGTACAGGGATTAACCTATTTGCAGTTGGTGCTACCGTGTACTTAGCGCAAATTATCTTTAATCAACAACGTACCGATGCGTTCAAACAAGGTTTCTCCAAATTAAACGTACCTGTCCTAAGTGAGATTCCATTTATCGGTGATGTATTCTTCTCTAGAATCTATCCGACTGTATACATTGCCTTCATCTTGGTTATTGTGACATGGTTTGTCGTCTACAAAACACCGTTTGGCTTACGCTTACGGTCTGCAGGAGAAAACCCACATGCTTCCGATAGTATGGGGATCAATGTCTATCGCATTCGATATGTTGGTGTCATATTATCCGGTGCACTTGCTGGTTTAGCAGGAGCAATCATGATTTTAACTCAAGATATTCAATATACAGTATTTGGAATTCATGGTACTGGATTTATTGCCTTAGCCGCATTAATCTTTGGTAAATGGAAGCCATTTGGAGTTCTATATGCCGGTCTATTCTTCGGATTTAGTCAGATTATTGGAATCTATAGTACAAGTATTCCATTGATTTCTGGACTACCTGGGGAGTTCTTTAAAATCTTCCCCTATGCAATTACCATTATTGCGTTAATTATTTTTAGTTCTCGAACCGTTGGACCAAAAGCGGCCGGAGAACCGTACGATAAAGGAAAACGTTAAGTTAGAAAGACAGCAAATTGCTGTCTTTTTTTGTTGACAAAACGACTAAAGATGAGTACTATATAACTGTGCATATGCACATTGGAGGTAGTTTATGAATACAAAACGAAAAAAACGATATGCAAGAAGACTTGATGCAAAGCGCTATTTTAAACCCAGTGGCGTTCCGCGAAGTGAACTGCAAACATGTAGTATCTCCTTGGACGAGTTTGAAGCGATTCGTCTCGTGGATTTGGAAGGATTAAGCCAAATCGATGCGGCAAGTGATATGCAAGTATCACGGGCAACGATTCAACGATTGCTTACATCGGGGCGGAAAAAGCTTGTTGAGGCCATTCTTGATAACTGTGCTTTTGAAGTCCGTAACGATATTGAACACATAAAACTAAAAGGGGAGAACAAAATGAATATTGAAGCAAAACCACAGAAAGTCATCGCGTTTCCAACCAGCGATAAAGTCACGATTGATGGTCACTTTGGCCACACAAAAGAGTTTGCGATCTACGATGTCCTTGATACGGATATAAATCATGTTCGATATGTCACACCACCGCCACATGAACCAGGTGTATTACCAAAATTCCTGCATGATCAAGGGATTGATGTGATTATTACCGGCGGAATGGGCCAACGAGCTGTGACCTTATTTAATAATAACAACATTGACGTCATCCTCGGTGCCAAAGGACGTATCGATGTCAATCTAAATGAATATTTAGGAGGATTCCTATCCTCACAGGGTAGTAGTTGTGATACATCGCATAATCATCAACATCATCGTGAGCATCATCACGATCACTAAGGAGGAATGTTCGTGAGAATTGCCATTCCTACAGAAGGTAACACCAAAGAAGCCCCAGTAAGTCCACATTTTGGGCGGTGTGACTATTATTGTATTTATGATTCGGAAGAACTGTCCTTTCGATTTATTGAAAATCCCTATGTGAAAGAAAATGCTGCTGGGAACAAAGCCGCAAAACTTCTCTTGGAGCAGTGTGTTGATTTTGTGATAGCAAGTGACATAGGAAATAAAGCACAAAAAACACTTCACAGTTACAAAATTAGAACCTATTCTAGTAAAAGTGACAAACCACTAATTGATCAAGTGTATAGTTTCCTAGAGAAAGATTTAACAGTCTTAGAACAAGGAACGAAAGAAAGCAAACACAATCATACGCATCACGAACATTAAGTGGTTAATTCGTTTTGATGGTTTTTAAATGCTTATATAATAATGTTTACGATAATTTGATGTGAATTAATAATGAAAATGGTCAATCCGTTTTGATAGCCTTAAAACAGATAAAGAAAAAGTCAAAACTCATGGTTTTGACTTTTTCAGTACTTGTTTTATGATTGTATTTCGTTCATCTAACGCTCGTTCATACTTACCGGTGTTTTTAGCCTGATAGTACGTTGTATTTCGCAACTCTTTTGGAAGATATTCTTGATAGACTAATGCTTCTTCATAATCATGGGGATATTTGTAGGGATTCTTGTCCTCGAAATTTGCCACATTGATTAAATGATTTGGGATCTTAGGTGTTTTTCCTTCCATCACATCTTTGAGTGCGGCATCAATGGCGTTAACAGCACTATTAGATTTCGGACTAAGGGCCATATCAATGGTTAACATGCTAAGTGGTATTCGTGCTTCGGGAAATCCGACACGTTCACAGGCAGCAGCACAAGCCTGCATCTTGGTGACAATCATCGGGTTGGCAAGACCGATATCTTCAAAGGCGATGACACTCATTCGTCGTAATAAAGAGGATAAATCTTCCATCGCAATTAATCGAGCGAGGTAATGTAGAGCAGCATCGACATCACTCCCACGAATCGACTTCTGAAATGCGGATAAAATATTGAAATAGTTGTCTTCATTCTTGTCCAACGACAACGATGGCTGTAATAAAACAGCTTTTGCCATATCGAGTGTAACATCTTGATTGGGATAGGTAATCGATAATATTTCTAACTGGTTAATTGCACTACGAATCTCATTATTTGATGATTGCGCAATGTACTGAAAGACAGTCTCATCAATGGTTGCCGTTAATTCCTCACGAAAACGATCTTGTACTTGATGAAGGCGTTTGATGATGTCTTGTGGTTGTATCGGCTTTAATTTTAACACATGTGTTCGTGAACGCACTGCAGGGTTCACTGAATGATACGGATTATTGGTGGTTAATCCAATCAAGACAACCCGCCCCTCTTCCACGTGGGGTAATAAATAATCCTGGATGTCCTTGTTCATACGGTGAATTTCATCAACAATTAATAAAGCACCATAGAGATTGCTTTCTTTCATGATTGCGACCAACTCACTTTTTCGATCGGTTGAGGCATTAAATTTATAGGAATGCAGACCAAACGCTTCACCAACAGCTTCGGCAATGGTTGTTTTTCCAACTCCCGGGGGGCCATATAAGATCATACTAAAGGCCTGTTCGTGTTCGATCATCTTCCGAATAACACCGGAGGGACCAATTATATGATCCTGCCCAACAATTTCATCGATGTTTTTGGGTCTTGCACGAAATGCAAGAGGTTTTACAATATTCATACTATCACCTATACATATTGTACCATTTTTATGGCATTATTTCCGTTGATTTATTCGTTTTTTTGAGCGTAATCAGCAATTACTTTTATTGCGTTTTATGCGAGATGTTGGTATGATAGTACTAACAACTAGAAAATCAATGAAGGAGACAGTTATGAATCCATTTTATCTTATTTTGGGTATCTTTTTTGGGGTTTCTTTTGCAGGAATTCCCTTTTATTCGTATAATACAAAGAGACATTTTGTCCGTTTACGCACTCAGTTCTTGTTACAGGGTTTATTCTGGATAGTTCTTACAGGATTACTAATCTATCAGATAATTCAAGCGACACAAACACTTTCAATCGTACTAAATGGAATACTATTGTTATTTAGTCTCCTATTAACAGTGTATGCATTTGTAATGGTAAAAAATGATACTGGGGCTTATACAATACCCTTTGCAAAAGATGGAAATATGGAGGCGTTCAGCACCTATGCGGCATCACTTGATGTGGCGAAGATTACACTGCGTACAACAAACAGTAAACGTTATGATGTCATCGAGTTCACAGATGTACCACAAGAAGTCGTTACTCAAATATTTGATGCAATTGCAATAAATGAAGATATTGTACTTCCATTTCGATCTCCAGAAGCAACGAAACGTCTTGCCAAAAGTTTCACATTTGCAGCAGTGATGATTACCATCGCTATTATCTTATAAGGGCCCTATTTATGAAGACAAATTTTCACACTCACCACGAATTATGTCGTCATGCTGGTGGAAACGCAGAAGACTATATCAAAGAAGCAGTCAAACACGGATTCACAGAAATTGGATTTAGCGATCATGCACCAAATGATACGTATGATTTTGGATATCGAATGCGAGATGAGGACTTTTTACAATATGTAAATGACATTAATACTACAAAAAGACGTTATTCTGATATATTGACCACTTACATTGGCCTTGAAATAGAACATCTCTACGACAATGGCGAATATCACAACCAATTTAAAGATCATTTGGACTACTTTATCCTCGGACAACACTTCATATTCGTCGATAAAGATCCCAAAAAGCGAATTAGTAGCTTTGGATTAACATCAAAAGAAGAAATTATTGAATATGGAAATATCCTCTGCGATGCTATGAAAACAAAACGATATAAAATAGTCGCCCATCCTGAATTATATTTATATGGCTATCTCGATTTTGATGCTACAGCAGAACAGGTCGCAAGACAAATCTGCGAATGCGCCAATCGAACCAATACGATATTAGAATATAATGGGAATGGATATCGTCGTGATAAAATTCAAACCAATGAAGGAATGATTCATCCGTATCCTCGACAATCATTTTGGAACATTGCTGAAGAATATAATGTTCGTTCGATTCTATCAAGTGACTGTCATTCTCCAAAACAATTATACGATGATACAATGAAAGAAGTAGAAGAAATATACAGCAAATTATCGACTAGAAAAGTTACTTATTTCGAACAATTTTGAATCGTAAAATCGGGTATTTATATACCCGTTTTTTTATGCATAATTTGCGCTGTAATCCATTTTCCATTGTAGCCATAAAAAACCCGGTTCATCCTTTTTAAGAGCAAAATAGAGAAATTTCATCTCTATTTTTTTCGATAGCAAAAGAAGAGGTTCTCACTAATTTTAAATATAGTCATTGAATATATTTGAATATGTTAACTAACCAATAGAGGTTTGAAATTATTAGATTTTTATAACAAAACAATGAAATTACCTGTTTAATCAATAAATGAGAGAGGGGGTTTATGGTTTGATTTTACTTCCTATAATATATATTATGTTAACTCTTTTAAAGGTCTAAACAAAGACTTTTTATACATCTGTGGGGATAACGTGGAAAACTTTTTTCATTGCCTCTCTTCACCTCTCTTACCCAAATTAAAAAATCAAATTAAAAGCACGTTGTAAATGTTCTTGTAAAATGGTTTAAATTTTATGGTTTTGTTATGTGTGATTTTTATTATCATAATTGATATCATTTGTGGTCATCAAATTATATAGAATATTCTCTTATTCAATTTGGCATTATGTATAGTATACCTATTATCAATTTCGTTTCGATTAATTAGACAGTTTTTTCAAAAATCTATACTACTCACTTATCGTTCATGGTATCATAGGTTTGAGGTGATGATATGAAACACGTGGTCTTAATATTTACGGGTGGAACAATCGGTATGAAAATCGATCAAAATGCACATGGTGTTATCCCATCTCTTACTCCAAATGAAATCATTCATGCATTAACAGGAATTGAAGAGTATCCGAATTTGATCGTGCACGAATTTTCTCGAAAGCCTTCGCCATCGATCACACCAAAGGATATGCAAAGTCTTGCAACTTTGGTTCAGGATTACTTGAATCGTGATGATGTTGCTGGAGCAATCGTGATTCACGGAACCGATGTTTTGGAAGAGACTGCATTCTATCTTCATTGTGTTGTACAATCGAGAAAACCTGTTGTTTTAACTGGTTCTATGAAGAATGCAAGTGAGTTCGGGTATGATGGTGTTACCAATTTAGTATCGAGTATAAAAGTATGCTATGCAGACGATTCGATGGGGAAAGGTACACTTGTTGTAATGAACGATACAATCAACAGTGCAATTGAAGTAACGAAGACCCATACGATGAGTTTGGATACGTTTAAATCGATTGAGTTTGGTCCACTTGGAATCATTGACCAGGGTGAGGTAATCTACTATCGTGATGTTACTCACTTCAAAACCTATAATTTAGATAACAACATCAACGATGATACCTATCTTTTGAAAGCCTATGCAGGAATGACGGGTGATTATATCCAACACTTAGTTAATAAACAGGCACGAGGTATTGTAATTGAATCACTTGGTCGGGGAAATTTACCGCCTCAAACAATGGATGCTTTGGATGAAGCACTACATGCTGAAGTCTTTGTTGTTATTGTCTCGCGTTGTTACTCTGGACGAGTTCTTGACACCTATGCCTATGAAGGTGGTGGTCGTGATTTAACCAATCGGGGCTGTATCTTAGGTGGTAGCTTCAACGGACAGAAAGCACGAATTCTACTGATGCTTGCAATCAGTAATAACTACACATACGACGATATTGTAAACTTGTTTGAATTATAAAAAAAGTGAGTGCAAATGCATTCACTTTTTTGATGGTTTACATTGAAATCGAGTCTAGTTGATCATATTTAATGGATGAAATGGACGAATCGACTTTCGCAATCTTTTTAACGATGAATCGTTCGAGGAAATTAAGTCGTTTAAAATTGTAGCCTCCACCTGCATGAACTATTCTCGCGTGATTACGTATTGATTCTGTGAAATTTCGTTGAATCATTGCCTCATATTCGCTATCGTTCATGGCACATACAACAATTGTTAATGACTTCTGCAACAATGTTTGCTCATGTTGTTGGATAAAGGTTTTAATCATTTTATGGATGTTCCCCATGTACACGGGGGTTCCAATAATTACGGAATCATATTCGTCCAATGACGCTGTAAAATCTTGTACAGGTACTACGCATGTGTCATCAGTCCGATTGTTGAGATAGTCGATACATGTTTTGGTATGCCCTTGCTTTGAGTGATATAACATTAATGTTTTCATTTATTCTTCCTCCAGTGCATTTAATATTGCTAGTTTGATGACATGACTTGATGTTGTTGCGCCAGCAACATCATCTACTTGTAACGTCTGCTGTGCAATGATATCGTCGATAATAACTTCAGCTTTTCCACCAAGGCCATACAGGTGTTCAATAAATCGGATATCGGTAATGGTTCCATCTGTAATAGTTACTTCAACGGTTGCCCCGATTTGATCCTTGTAATAATATTCTCCTTGGACAACGGTATCTTCCCACGAGGTTATATCTACCTCTGGTATCGTAATGGCATTTATTGTTTTCATGTTTTGGCTAAGGGTGATGAACATAATCCCAAATCCGATGGCAAAGAATCCGATGATGGATCCGATAATAATCACTATTTTTTTCATTGTCATTTCCTTCTTTATTATTCGTTTTGTAGTTGTAGTAGTTGTGTTGTGATGTCTTTAAGACCCTGAAGAGTTGCTTTTAAGTCATCATCTTGTATTGTATGAAACAAGGATTGGATGGTTCGCAGATCATCGTTACTACGTTGCTGCCAATACTGCATTGCTTTTGTTGTTAAGCGTACACGCGTTACGCGTGAATCTTGTTCATCCTTATATATATCTACATAATCTCGTTTCTGTAATTTTAATAAAACTTGTTTCGTGTTTTGATGTGATGTATGGGTAAACTCTGATAACTCACTGATTTTTGGATCATGGCCGATATTACCTATAAAGATCATCGTAAAGAATTGCTTTGCGGTAAGTTGATCCTCACGTAATATTCGATCCAAATATGTTTGTAATACATTCGAGGTCTGAAATATTCGTACAATTAATTCTCTTTCATATTCAATTCGTTCCATGGAATACCTCCTTTAGGTAACATGTTACCTTTACAATAGGTAATATATTACATTTTTAATAAAATGTCAATAAAAAAATCAAATCTTTTTAGGATTTGATTCGTTTGTGATAAAAATGCCATGGTAATTGCCATACCGTCATAATGATAAATGCGAGTCCAACAACACCGATGAAATACAGGATATAGGGTCCTCCTTCAAATAGTTCAAGCGGGGTTCCATCACTCTCTCTCATGAACATTAAGTTCGTGTCGGTAATGAAACTAGTGATGGTTAGTATTACAGTCACAATCGATAATGTGAGGACACTTTTGCGCCAACTTTTCCAGGTGGGATACCACTGATATACCGCAATCATATAGACAAACATAAAGAAAAAGAACATATGGCCAAACATGAATTGATAAAAACGGAAACGATCAATGCTGTATGGAATGTCGGGGAATAAGACACTGGCAATGGCTCCCCATGTCCAATAGTATCCAATTTCAAATAACGAAAACTTCTTGAAATACATAGCGAATATCGCGATGTATAATGTCATTCCACAAAGACCAAGTGGTAATCCGTCATCCCACGTCCATAGGCCATTTCCAATCTTCCAGGAATACAGGCCAATTTCCCAAACAAAGGCGAAGGTAGCCATGCCAATGGCAATCATCCGTTCTTTGGGATGGTTGCGTAACGCTTCGCGGAAGAACACAATCAGCAATACGCCAGCGATAACGGTCACAAATAGCACGATATGAAGCAAACTAAATGGTTCAAAGACCAGTCCGACATCATCGGAAAAAAACATCAAATCACCTACTCTTTACGATAGCGATTGTAGAAGTGAATCGGGAGATACCACAGTGTAATAACAACCATCGTGAGTCCGATACAACCAATCACGTAAAGCAAATAACCATGCCCTTCAAAGATTGTAAACGGCGTATCACCAGGTTCTAACAAATACATATAATTCATGTTAAATATATTATTTATAGGAATGATAATTCCCACTGCTAAAACAAATAATGTAATGAAACTTTTCTTAAACGATTTAAACGTCAAGCGAAAATCAAGAACAAACAAGAGGTACATATACATATAGAAAAAGAGGATGTGTGACATCATGAAATGATAGTAGCGATAACGATCGGCGCCATGAAGGATATCAGGAAACAAAATACTAACGACTCCAGCTAAACTCCAGAAATACGCAATTTCAAATACTTTGGTATTCTTGGAAAACATGATGTAGATTCCCAAATACGATGTTAAGCGACATAAATGAAGCGGGAGACTATCGGCAAAGTCCCACTGTCCATGAAACATCTGCCACAATTGAAAAGACACTTCCAACAGTATCGCGAATATCGCAATTCCATAGCGTACTCGACGTTCATATTTGTAATTTCGCAACTCATAGCGATAATGATAAATCAAATACACACCAACAATTATAGCCAATAACGGGATGATATGATTCCATCCAAATACGGTAAAGGTATTGTCTGGATTCTCCGTGAAAGTGAAAAAGTCACTCATAGATAGCCTCTCTTACTTCAGCATTTGAGATAATGCATCTTTTACCAACTGTTCCGTTGGTTTTGATCCATCTAAATGTTTCACCGCTTTTTTAATTTCTTTGGCTTTATATCCTAAGGATTGTAATGCTTCCTCTACTTCACGAATATTATCGTGACGAGGAATACGATCCTCTTCAAAACTCAATTTTCCTTTTAAGTCCAAGATAATCTGCTGGCTCGCTTTTGGACCGATACCAGGAAACTTACTTAAGAATTTCACGTTTCCAATTTCAATTGCGCCAATCACATCTTGGACATTTCCAGTAGCTAAAATCGCAATTGCACTTTTGGGACCAATTCCTTTGACACTTAATAACTTAATGAATAACTGTTTTGCTTCATCGGTTTTAAAACCATACAGTAAAATCGCATCTTCACGTACATAAAAATGAATAAACACTTTTGCTGGTTCATTCAAATGAAATTCATAGGCGTTTGGGGTAAACACTTGATAACCCACATCATGGACATCTAAGGTAATATGATCGGGTTTGATTTCAACGACCATTCCCTGTAAGTAATTATACATCGTATCACACTCCATACATCATTATATCACATTGATATTGGATTTGTATCCATCGATAATAGTTCGTTTAGCAAACTATTGGATTAATAAAAAAAAGACAACAAACGTTGTCTTTAATCAATAAACTCAAATTCAAACTCAAAGATCCGAACCGTATCTCCATTTTGGACTCCGAAATCACGCAGGGCTGCATCGACACCAAGACTCCGTAAGATTCGGCTAAATCGTTTTACTGATTGATCTTTGGTAAAGTCCGTCATTTCGAAGATTTTGCGTAACGGTTTTCCTGTGACTTGATACACGCCATCGGCTTCCAGTTCAATGTGGAAAACTTCCTCATCAGGGGTAAATGTATACTCAACCACTTCATCATAATCGGCATCATTGTATAGATCAATGTGTTTTGTCTGTTCGAGCAGATCCATTGTTTTATACATGAGTTCTTGCAGATTATCTCGCGTATACGCACTAATTGGTATGATGTCAACATCTTCATCGATTTGCTCTTTAAACATCTCTAGATGTTCTTTGGCATCGGGTAAATCCATTTTATTGGCAATGATGATTTGGGGTCGTTGTAATAAGTCGTATTTGTAGGAACTAAGTTCTTTATTAATTACTTGATAATCCTCATATGGATCGCGTCCTTCGGATCCGCTCATATCAATCACATGTAAGATCACACGCGTTCGTTCGATATGACGCAAGAACTGAAGACCAAGACCTTGGCCTAAGCTTGCGCCTTCGATAAGACCTGGTAAATCCGCCATGACAAAACTTCGATCTTGCTCAACACGAACAACACCTAAGTTAGGTTGCAGCGTTGTAAAATGATAATCCGCAATCTTTGGTTTGGAGTTGGATAAGGCACTAATAATGGTACTTTTCCCGACACTTGGTAAACCAACCAAACCTACATCTGCCAAAACTTTCAATTCACATCGTATTTTTCGGGTCACACCCGGTTCCCCTTTTTCTGCGATTTCAGGTGCGGTATTACGAGATGTCGTAAATTTGACATTCCCGCGACCGCCACGGCCACCTTTGGCCACGGTTACTGTTTGATTGTGTTCGGTGATATCCCCAATTACTTTATCGGTTTCTTCATCATAGATGGTTGTTCCAACAGGCACTTGAACCACCAAATCATTTCCATTGGCACCATGCATTTTCTTGGCTCGTCCATTGACACCTGCTTCGGCGTTCAATACGCGATTGTATTTTAAATCGATCAGGGTTGCGAGTCCTTCGTTCCCAACAAAGATAACATCGCCACCTTTTCCACCGTCCCCACCGGAGGGACCGCCCATTGGTACAAATTTCTCACGACGAAAAGCAACGGTGCCGTCACCGCCTTTTCCTGATGAAACTTTAATGTGTACCAAATCTACAAACATATGAAGCCTCCTATAATTGATCAAACCATTGATGTAATTCTTGTCGCGATTTGAAAATTAAAATTGTACTGCTGTTTTTATATTTACGGATGATTGCTTTTAACCACTTTAATCGGAATTTTGAGTAGAATGCCGTGTATTGCAAGAATACTTGATCAACACCTTCGACACAACCTTCAGCCATATCGCTCCGCACTTGGTGTTTATATTTCGCGGCACGTTCATGAATTCCTTTTAAGGAAGCTGCTGTTCCATAATCGAGAAGAATGATGGTATCGGCCATCCGTAATCGTAGTGCAAAATGTTTGTTGTTGCTGTAATTTCCATCGATGACCCACGTGTCATGCTTGCGCATGTAATCCACCATGTATTGATGGAAAGCTGGTTTATCTATGTGTTCCCAATCTTGTAACCAATATACGGTATCAAGATGCAAGATTGGATAGTGTAACTTTTCTCCTAAACGACGACCAAGCGTCGTCTTCCCAGTTCCACTTGGACCGAGGATCACAATTCGTTTCATTAGATTGTAAGTACCTCACAGTCTGGATTTTGAAGTTGCTCACTGAGGAAGTCCCCGGTATATCGAACATCGACACCAAGTGATTCCAATGTTTCTGCTGCACCAATATTGGTCGCGCACATTTTACACGCCAATACCTCGACACCATTCTTGATTAAGTTCATCACGCGTTGCTGAATCAGTGGTGTCGCAGCAACAACTTCTTGGCTCGCACCCCAGATTAATACTTGGACATGATCAAACCATTGATGCCGTTTCGCATTGTATGCATAAGGAATGACAAAATTATGAATGTCAATATCATTGTTACTTTTCCATACGATTAATAATGTCTTCATCCGTATCCTCCAGTAAGCGTTCATAAGCTTCACGATTGATAATTGCTAAATAACCAATATAGTTAAATTGATTTTTCTCTAAAAATTGTCGCATTTTATAGTTGTCATGATGCGTATCAATCTTAATCGATTGATATCCTTGTTGGTGGCCCAACATGATTGCGTAATCCAACATTTCTTGGGCGACACCATGATTGCGGTAAAACGGATCGACGATGGCACGATGAATCACCAAACTATCACCGTGGGCAGTAAACCAGCCATCAATCGTTTCATAGGGCGGATCTTCTTCAGGACAAATCACAATCGCACCGCGGATCACACCATCTATTTCGCACACAAACAATTGCTTGTTTTCCACGTCTTTTTGATAATGCTCTTTGCGAGGATAGGTAATGGTCCATTGCGGGATATTGGATAAAGCCATGTCATGAATGGTATATACCGCCATTTCATCAATGCGATCAAGATCATCCAACGTTGCGTTTCGAATCATGTCATCACCCACTTTCTCCGTAGATAATTATACGTTTTTTCAATCAAAATGGCAAACCACTTTGTGATTTGCCAAATGTTTTTAATTATTCAGGGTATACTGAAGCTTGTTTACGATCTTTACCAACGCGTTCGAACTTGACGTATCCGTCTACTTTCGCGAATAACGTGTCATCGCCACCGATTCCAACGTTGTTTCCGGGATGAACTTTGGTTCCCCGTTGACGATAAATGATAGAACCAGCTGTACAGAATTGACCGTCTGATAATTTCGCTCCAAGGCGTTTTGATTCGCTGTCACGACCATTTTTGGTTGATCCAACACCTTTTTTCGAAGCCATACATTTCTGAATATTAATTTCGAATAACATTGTAGTCACCTCCATAGTTTCTTTCTATCCATTTATTTTTGTTACAACTAATTTTGTATATGGTTGACGATGTCCTTTTTTACGACGGTATTTTTTCTTTGGTTTCATTTTAAACACGATAATTTTCTTATGCTTACCTTGTTTTTCAACTGTCGCTTGAACGGTTGCGCCATCAACATATGGGTTTCCAATTTTGACGGTTTCACCACCGACCATAAGTACTTTGTCAAAGGTATATGAAGTTCCTGCTTCCACGTCTAATTTTTCAACGTAGATGACACTGCCTTCAGATACTTTAACTTGTTTTCCACCTGTTTCAACAACTGCGTACATATAGCACCTCCTCATTATTTGTTAAGACTCGCCATTAAGGTGCAGTCATCTGCTTCAAACCTTTTCTGTGCGGTATGCCTTTGTTAGCGTAAAAATAATACCAAATATGGTTTTATTTGTCAATAAAAATAGTGTATCCTTTTTTCTCGCCATAGTTATTATACTAAAATTCATTATTATTGCAAGGAATTTCCTTATTTTTAGCGACCAAACTCCAATTTCATGGTATAATCACAGTAGGAATTATTGGAGGGATCTTATGCAATCAAAATATGGTGTTCTAACCTGGGTATTCATCATTGTCTTTGGTGTAGCGGTTACACTTCTATATCAAGGAATCAGTATGGTCACATCGATGGAAACCATTCCGTTAGAAGTGGATGAAACAACCGTTGTTTCAATCCCCGAAGATGGGGAGTATTACTTTATGTATGAACACGATTGGAATGTCCGTTATTTTATTCTTGATCAATTATTAACATACATGGAATTCGAGACAGAAAGTGGCGATTACCGGATTGGAATTTACAATAAAGAAACCGATGAACCGTATTTTATCGAACCACTTGCTGAGAATTCATCGATTACGATAAACAATCGTCAAGTCGGCGGTCGGATTGATTTCGATGCAGGAGACTATGACATTTCGATTGTCCCCATTAATACAACCGGAGAGTATGCAGCATTCTATATTGCGACAACCGGTATTGTTGGTGGTATATTATTGATCGTATTCTCCTCGTTGGTAAGTCTTGCATCCTTTATCTTGTTCATCGTCTTTTACAGTAAACGACGAAAACTACTCGATATGGACGTGGATTTTGATGGGTATACGTATCAATCTCAAAATGATAATGATTTATATGATATTGAAGATGATTTTTTTAACAAACGTGATTAGGTGTCTATAAGGCACCTTTTTCTTTGAATGAGAAATAACGATCACGACCAATAATCACATGATCCAGTACGGGAATATCCATCATCTTCCCATTGTCTACAATAATTGATGTTACATCCAAATCGGCTTTCGAAGGTGTCGGGTCGCCACTAGGATGATTATGGACGATAATAATATTTGCGGCACTATTCAACACGGCATGCTTAAAAATAGCGCGCGGATGAATAACGCTGGTATTCAAACTCCCGATGAACAACACTTCTTTTTTTAAGAGTTCACCTTTTGTATTTAAGTATAATCCCAGTAGATGTTCCTGGGTTTTCATTTCCAATTGATCCTTACAAAACAAATAGATGGCCTCAGGGGATCGCAAATGAATCGATTGGCCAAACGTTTCACGAACACTGCGTCGTCCAAGTTCAAACGCAGCTTTCAGTTGGATGGCTTTACTAAATCCAATCCCTGGAATGGTCTGGTATTCTTGATAGGTACTGCTAGCCAACTCTTTTAATGATCCATATTGATACAGTAGTTGCTTAGCGAGTTCAAGAACACTATGCGCTGTTGTACCGGTACGTAAAATAATAGCAATCAGTTCATGCGTTTGGATCGTTTCGGCATCGTATTTAGCTAATCGCTCACGCGGTCGTTCCTCAAGTGGCATTTCTTTGATTGTGAACATTCAATCACCTCCATAAGATAATACGGATATCTAGATCAATGTTCTTCCGTAAAAAAGAGTTGTGCAATCACAACTCTTTTCGTATATAACTAATAAAGTATAAGGATCCGGTTATTAATAATAACTCATTGGCCTCTAGTTGACGTAATACTTGTAATGCCGCAATCGCATTGGGGACCAAGAATTTTTTCGGATGATTCGACACATCGTAGAGTGTCTGTGCATCTTCACATCGGGGATAATCAAATTCTGTAAAATAAATCTCGTCTGCGAACTGTTCCAACACTTGAATATTATCAAAGTATTCTTTGTCCGTCATGGAGGTATACAGAACTTTAACATAGAAATTCTTGAAGTAGGTTTCCATCGTATCTTTTAGTGCTTCGATACCACCAATATTATGGGCACCGTCTAAGATGATATTCCCGAATCGTTCCATTCGACCTGGCCAATAGGCTGCTTTCAATCCTTGTTTTATACTATTGTTTGTTATACGAACTAAATCTCGTTGTTGCATTTGTGTTAAAACCTCAATGGCCAGACAAGCATTGGTAACTTGATGTGTTCCTAATAAGTCAATATGATACTCTTCATCCTTATATGTAAAAGATGTGGTTGGTCCATATGTTATATTCGTAATATCGTCTGGTGATAGGATGATCAAATCACTATCGTGTGACGTTGTTACTGATTCAAACACAGGGATTAACTCCTCATTCGTCACAGCGGTAACCAAGGGAATCTTATCTTTGACAATTCCTAGTTTATTGAATGCGATGGATTCCAGTGTGTTTCCTAGAACACCCATATGATCATAACTGATCGACGTGATAACCGTCATGATTGGTTGCACGACATTGGTTGCATCCAGTCGTCCTCCAAGACCAACTTCATAGATGCAAAAGTCCAATTGTTGATCACGGAAATACAGAAATGAGATCAGCGTAATCAGTTCAAAAAAGGTTATCACTTGATTGTATTCATGCAATACTTCGTGATACAAACTATATACCTGATTGATGTAAACCAGTAATTCCTCATCATCAATGTCGTTATAATCCACTGTAATTCGTTCGTTGAATCGAATAATATACGGACTAATAAATGTTCCAACATGATAGCCTTGTTCCAACAAAGCGTGTTTCAAGAAGGTTACGGTTGAACCTTTGCCGTTGGTCCCTGCAACATGAATCACACGTAACGTCCGTTCGGGATGCCCTAACTTTTCACATGCAATATTCATCCGTGATAAATCGAGTTTATCGCCAAAACGTTTAACGGATTCAATCCATTCAATTGCTGGTTGGAGGGTTTTGAACATTATTGTTTTAACTCAGCCAAGCGTGATTTTGTGGCTTCAAATTGCTCTTGATAGTTCACGAGTTTTTCACGCTCTTGAGCAACCTTTTGCTCTGGTGCTTTGTTGAGGAAATTTGGATTACTGAGCATTCCTTGGCATCGTTTGATTTCGCCAGTAAGACGTTTTAACTCTTGTTCCAATCGAGTAATCTCTTGGTCGATGTCGACCAAATCACCCAGTGGTAACAAGATTTCCACATCTGGTAAAATAATCGATACAAGTTCAGTATCTATGCGGTATTCTGCAACCAGTTCCAATCCTTCTGGATTAATAAATTTATGGATAATCTCCTCGTTTTCGCGGAATAATGCTTGTGTTTCTGCGTTGCATTTTAGGACCACGTGAATTGGTTTACTTGGTGCAACATTGTATTCAGCACGGACATTGCGAATCGCTTTTATGATATCTTGAATGAGTTCAAAATCTTTAATTGCCTGTGGATTTTTAAATTCATCAATGGCCTCGGGCCAATTAGAAATCATAATCGATTCTTCCACATGGGGAATTTGTTGGTAGATGGCCTCAGTGACAAATGGCATGAATGGATGTAGTAATTTCATAATGTCGAGTAAGACATAACTCAAGATTGATTTGGTGCGTTTTACAGTACTTTCATTCTCACTATTGAGTGCAATTTTACTAATTTCAACATACCATGCTGCAAACTCTTCCCAACTGAACTGATGAACGGATTTTGCGGCTTCACCAAATTCAAATTTCTCATAATTATAGTCCATTTCCGTAATTGTTTGATGTAGTTTCGCTAAGATCCATTGATCGCTTAAGGGTAGTTCATCGGTATCAATTTCAACATCATCAATTGTAAACTCACCGAGATTCATTAAGATGAATCGTGATATATTCCACAATTTGTTTATAAAGTTCCAGGATGATTCCACTTTTTCAATTTCAAATCGCAAATCCATTCCTGGAGCACTATTCGTCGTTAAGAAATAGCGCAGGGTATCCATTCCGTATTGGGATTTGATGTCCATTGGATCGACACCATTCCCAAGGGATTTACTCATTTTTCGACCTTCACTATCACGGATCAATCCATGAATCAAACATTGTTTGAAGGGGCTTTCTCCTGTGAATTCGAGGGCTTGGAAAATCATCCGAGCAACCCAGAAGAAAATAATATCGTATCCAGTAACCATCGTATCGGTAGGATAATACCGTTTTAAGTCGTCGGTTTGATGTGGCCATCCTAGTGTTGAAAATGGCCATAAGGCACTACTAAACCAGGTATCAAGAACATCTTCATCTTGAACCCATCCGTCACCTTGTGGAGCCTCTTTACCAACATAGACTTCTTCACCGCGATACCACGCAGGAATGCGATGTCCCCACCACAACTGACGACTAATACACCAGTCAAAGGTTCCATCCATCCACCGCAGGAATGTTTTTTCAAAGCGTTTTGGAACAAATTCAACAGTGGATAACTCCGTTGCTTGTTTGCTGAGTGGTTCCATATGGACGAACCATTGCTTGCTTAAACGAGGTTCAACGATGACACCCGTACGTTCACTATGCCCTACATTATGAACCAGTTTTTCAATCTTCGTGCAAAGTCCTGATTCTTGCAAGTCTTTTACACATGCCTTGCGGCATTCAAAACGATCCATGCCTTCATATTTATGTGCTAGCTCGTTCATCGTACCATCTTCGTTCATACAAAGGGGTGAATCCAAATCATGACGACGTCCAACTTCAAAGTCATTGGGGTCATGAGCTGGTGTTACTTTTACACATCCGGTTCCGAATTCCATGTCAACATAGTCATCTTCGATAATTGGAATCAAACGATCTGTTCCCGGGATATACGCTTTTTTCCCCACATATCCTCTAAATCGTTCATCATCTGGATGAACCATTAACGCGGTATCGCCATACATCGTTTCCGGTCGGGTTGTGGCAATTTCCATAAACCCGCTTCCATCCTCTAACATATATTTAAAGAAATAGAAGGCTCCTTCGATTTCTTTGTGTTCAACTTCGATATTACTAAGAGCGGTTTTGGCTTCAACATCCCAGTTAATAATCCGTTCACCACGGTAAATAAGGCCTTTTTCATACAAGCGAATAAAGACTTCTGTTACTGCCTCATAAAGGCCATGATCCAACGTAAACCGTTCCTTATCATAATCCACACTGACGCCAAGTGCTTCCCATTGTTCACGGATATGACCGGCATATTCATGTTTCCAATCCCAAGCAACTTCAAGAAATTTTTCCCGTCCAAGTTCATACCGAGACGTTCCTTGATCACGAAGTTTCGCATCGACTTTCGCCTGAGTCGCGATTCCCGCATGGTCCATACCTGGTAAGTACAGAGCATCAAACCCTTGCATCCGTTTCCGACGAATGATGATGTCTTGTAATGTGTTATCCCATGCGTGTCCTAGATGCAGTTTACCGGTGACATTGGGTGGGGGAATCACAATCGTATAAGGTGTTTTGGTTTTGTCGCCAGACTTAAAATAACGGCCTTTTAACCAAAAGTCGTATTTCCCTTCTTCGACCAAATGATGATCGTATTTCTTTGGTAATTCTTTCATATTGTATTCCTCCTTATTAATAAAAAAAATCCGTCCTAAACAAAGGACGAATATTGTATCCGTGGTACCACCTTACTTCCTGGATTACCAGGCGCTCGGAATCCTAACGCGATCAACGGCCAATCTTACTTCTGTTCACATTGGCTACTCCCCGGCGACATTCATGCAACTGATCGATTCGTTTACACCATCCACGAATTCTCTAGACCACAGTATACAGTACTCTTCCGGTTCCTAGTATTTACCGATATACTACCATATAATAACTGCTTTGTAAATGCTTTTACGCGGTTTTTATATAAAAGATAAAAGACAAGTAAGGAGACTTGTCTTTTATCAAATAAGAGGGTTGAAAAAAATATTATTTAGATTTATTCTTCGTCGCAATATCAAACCATACTGCGAGTAGTAATACCAAACCTTTTACGACTTGTTGCCAATCTATACCAAGGGACATAATACTCATACCATTGTTTATGACCCCCATAACAAGTCCACCAATTACAGCTCCAATGACACTACCAACTCCACCAGATGCCGAGGCACCACCAATGAATGATGCAGCGATCGCATCGAGTTCAAATAAGTTTCCGGCTTTTGGTGTAGCAGCATTTAATCGAGCAGCGTACACAAGTCCTGATACGGCAGCAAGCAATCCCATATTGGTGTAGACCATAAACATTGTAAATTTGGTTTTTACACCGGATAATTTTGCGGCTTCATAATTTCCTCCCATTGCATACACGTGACGTCCAAAGACTGTTTTTGTTGTCAGGAAGACATAGATTGCAAGAACTATGAAGAGGATAATCGAGATATTTGGAAATCCTCGATAGAGTGCTAAGGTAAACGTAAATAAGTTTAATGCAAAGAGAATAAATGATGTCGATAAGATGGTGACCCATAGAGGGGCGACTTCAAAATCATATTTTTGTTTTTTCGTTCTCGAAAAATAGACATTTACGATGTACAATAACGAGAATAAGATCCCGATGATTACGGTTGTTAAATGGAAATCTTCAAGATTTAAGAAATCAAGTGTATCGGGAAGAAATCCAGAACTAATCGCATTGAAGGCATCCGGGAATGGTCCCAAGGTAACTCCACCAAGAACAGCAAGGGTTAATCCACGGAAGATTAACATCCCTCCCAGGGTGACAATAAATGCGGGAATCCGAATATAGGCAATCCAGAATCCATTCCACGCTCCAGCCGCTATCCCAATGGAGAGTGCAACGAACACTGACGGGATGATGGGGTAATCATTTTTAATCATCATAATCCCAGCAATTGCCCCAACAAAGGCAGCAACCGATCCTACGGATAAATCGATGTTACCAGTTAAGATTACGATTAACATCCCAACAGCCAATATTAATATATGACCATTTTGTAGTAATAAATTCGAAATATTTAGTGGCTTTAAGGAAATACCACCTGTGGTAATGGCAAAGAAAATCATAATCCCAATCAATGCCAGAATCATCCCGTATTGACGAATGTTTTCGGACATCAATTTTCGTAATGTCACAACGATAGGGGAATTCCATAAGCGTACAAAGAACGCGATAAGTTTCGATAGTACTTTTTTCATAGTGAAACCTCTTTTCTATCCTTTTTATCAACAACAATGTGTTTCATGATTTCTTCTGGTGTTGCGGTTCCTCCATCGAGTTCACCGGTAATTTTACCTTCACTCATAACATAGATGCGATCACTCATACCAATAACTTCAGGTAGTTCACTGGAGATCATGATTACCGCTTTACCACTTTCTGCTAATTGATTAATGATGGTATAAATTTCATATTTTGCACCAACGTCGATTCCCCGTGTCGGTTCATCCAAGATAAGAATTTCAGGATTGGTGAACATCCATTTACTGAGTACCACTTTTTGCTGGTTACCACCACTTAGGTTTTTCGTTTTTTGAAGGATGGAAGAACATTTCACGCGTAATGCTTGGACTTGTTCTTCAACTTCGACAACTTCTTTATTTTCATCCACAACCAAGCCAGATTTAACTTTGTCTAAGTTCGCTAATGTAACGTTTCTCTTAATATCATTAATGAGAATAAGACCTAGATTCTTTCGATCTTCCGTTACATAGGCTAATCCTGCTTTAATCGCTTGTGGAATATCTTTCAAATTCACTTCTTGACCAAACATTGTCATATCTCCAGATATGTTGCGGCCATAGGATTTTCCGAATATGCTTCGTGCTAACTCGGTTCGTCCCGCTCCCATTAGTCCGGCAATACCGACAACTTCACCCTTTTTCACATTAAGGCTAATGTCTTTAAGGATTTGACGATCAAATAATGGATGATCGGCGTTCCAATTCTTCACTTCAAAGATGACATCACCCACAACATGATTACGTTTTGGGAATAGATCGGTAATTTCGCGTCCTACCATGTGTTTGATAATCACATCTTCGGTGACATGGTCTTTTTTCATATCTAGATAGGAAATCATTTTACCATCACGAAGAACCGTTAGGGAGTCGCTAATTTGCTCTATTTCATTTAGTTTATGGGAAATGATAATCGAGGTAACATCATGTTTCTTTAATTCTAGAATTAAGTTCAGCAAGTTTTGTGAGTCATCTTCATTTAATGCGGATGTAGGCTCATCCAGAATTAGTAATTTGATGTTCTTCGATAAGGCTTTGGCGATTTCAACAAGTTGTTGTTTCCCAACACCAATGTCCTTAATCAATGTCTCTGGTTTTTCAGTAAGACGTACTTTCTTTAATAAATCTTTAGTTCGCAGTTTGGTTTTATCCCAATCGATGACACCTTTTTTGGATACTTCATTACCCAAAAAGATATTTTCGGCAATGGACAAATACATAATCAGAGCCAACTCTTGATGGATGATGCCAATCCCTTTTTCTTCACTTTGCTTGATATCACTAAATTCACAAAGTTCACCATCAAAATAAATTTCCCCATCAAAAGAACCATGTGGATAAACCCCACTCAATACTTTCATTAAAGTGGATTTTCCAGCACCGTTTTCACCTACCAACGCATGAATTTCGCCTTTTTTGACTTTAATATCAACGTTGTCAAGCGCTTTTACACCTGGAAAAACTTTGGTTATGTTTTTCATTTCTAATAAATATTCACCCATAGTGGTAACTCCTTTTCATAAATACAGTGATGATAGTGGCGCATTCACGCCACTATCAACTGTATATATTTTGAAAATTTTAGTCTGATTATTCACCTAAGTCAAAGTCATCTAATGACCAGTATCCTGAATCAATTAATGCTTCTTCCCAGTTTGATGCGTCAACAAAGATTGGAATTAACAGGTAAGAAGGAACAACTTTAACACCATTGTCATAAGTTTCAGTGTCGTTGATTTCTACTTCTTCACCAGCTAATGCAGCAGTAGCCATATTAACTGCTACGGCAGCTAATTCACGGGTATCTTTGAATACGGTTGATCCTTGATATCCATCAATAATTGCTTGTACAGAAGCTTGTTCAGCATCTTGTCCAGTTACATATGCCATTGGTGTATCTTCTGCACCTAGACCATAACCATTGGAACGCAATGCAGAGATAATTCCGATTGATAATCCATCATATGGAGCTAATACAGCGTCAACAACTTCACCATCAGAATATGCAGCTGTAATGATGTCTTCCATACGAGATTGGGCAACGGTTCCATCCCAACGCAAGGTTGTTACTTGAGTGAAATTATCTTGTCCAGATTGGATAACTAAGCGTCCTGCATTGACGTATGAGTCAAGAATGCTCATTGCACCATTGAAGAAATATGCAGAGTTACTGTCATCAGGAGATCCAGCAAATAATTCCAAGTTGAACGTATCGGTATTGTTGTCTAATTCTAATGCGTCAACAATTCCTTGTCCCATCAATGTACCAACACCGAAGTTATCGAATGTTGCATAGTAATCAACATATTCTGTGTTTAAGATTAAACGGTCATATGCGATAACAATGATTCCAGCTTCATGAGCATTCTCTAATACGGTTCCCCATACGGAGTTGTCAATCGCTGCGATAACAAGTACATCAACACCTTTGGTGATCATGTTTTCTACTTGAGCTACTTGAGTTGTAATATCATCTTGTCCATACTCTAAGTATACATTATATCCTTCTTCTTCAAATAAGTCTTTCATGGTGTATCCATCAGAAATCCAACGAGTTGAAGAAGTTGTTGGCATTGAGATACCAATGCTTGTTACACCGTCATCTGTGGTTCCACCACATGCAGATAACGCGAATACTACTACAAATGCAGTAATAAGTAAAGCTAATTTTCTCATTTTGTAATTCTCCTTTTATTTTTTTTATTGTGCTCAATTCGTAATGAATTGTTATAGCTTTTGTCCATAATACGCATCTTTTCCATGTTTGCGGTTAAAATGCTTGTTTAATAAATCTTGATTGATTGGGGTTGCATCTTGTAATACTTCGATATGATACGCCATATCGGCTAGATATTCGAGTACTACCGCGTTGTGAACCGCGTTGTGAACACTGTCCCCCCATGCAAACGGGCCATGTTCGTGAACCAATACGGCAGGGCAGTGAAGCGGATTAATGTTCTTGGTTGTAAATGTTTCAACAATCACTTTTCCCGTATTCCATTCATAATCCGTTCGAATTTCTTGTAGTTCTAAAGGTCTTGTAACGGGAATCGCCTGATTAAAGTAATCCGCGTGAGTTGTTCCTAAAGGTGGTATGGGTCGTTTTAATTGACTATACGTGGTCGCCCATTTGGAATGGGTGTGAACAACGCCTTTGATCGATGGGAATTGCTTGTACAACTCCACATGAGTCATCGTATCACTTGAAGGATTCAATGACCCTTCAATAACTTGCCCAGCGAGATCAACGACAACCATATCCTCTGCTTTCATGTCCTCATACTTGACACCCGACGGTTTGATCACAACATATTGTCTGGTTTCATCAATACCGGATACATTTCCCCAAGTAAAGATCACTAACCCATGTTTGACAAGATCTAAATTCGCTTGATATACGTCTTGTTTTAATTGTTCTAACATTATTTTAATTTGTATCCTGTTTCATTCCAACGTAGTTCATTTCGTAAGCGTTGGATTGTAGTATCGTTAGTAATGTGTACAAATTCAATATCAAGCATATTGGCAAACAGTTCCAATACTTTCGCATCGATGTCATAGGTCATTACGGTATGGTGTGCACCACCAGCTATCAACCAAGCTTCGGTCCCCACTTTAAAGTTTGGTTCTAAGGTCCACATCGCTTGTGCGACAGGTAGTTTCGGCATTTTTTCGAGTGGTTCTACGGCATTACAGTCGGCAGCGATTAAGCGGAAACGATCTCCTAAATCAATTAAGGATACTTGGACCGCAGATCCCGCCTTCGCATCAAATACGACACGTGCCGGTGCATCTTTTCCACCAATACCAAGTGGATGTACTTGAATCTGTGGTTTCGTAGATGCAATTCGGGGGCTTACTTCGAGCATATGTGCACCGAGTACGGTTTCATTGTTATCTGGTAAATGGTAGGTATAATCTTCCATAAAGGAACAGCTTTGTGAAGTCCCGATACTCATCAAGTAAATAATCCGTTGCATTGCTGCTGTTTTCCAATCTCCTTCAGCACCAAATCCAAATCCTTCATCCATTAAATCTTGGACGGCCAATCCGGGAAGTTGCTCTAAACCTGTTAAGTTTTCAAAGGTTGTTGTAAACGCACATGATTGCTGTTGTTTTAAGAACTTACGTAGGGCGACTTGAACCTTCGCCTGATACTTAATGGAGTCGTTATTGGTGGTATCCATTTGATACTTTTTCTTGTATTTATCGAGTTGTTCACGGATTTCATTTTGTGATACATCATTGACAAACTTGACAAGATCACCCATACCCCAACCGTTAACACTCCATCCAAAGTCAATTTCTGCAGAGACTTTGTTTCCTTCTGTAACGGCAACATTGCGCATATTATCGCCAAATCGTACAACGTTTAGTTGTTGCGATTCAAAAACGCCAATGGATGCTCGAAGCCAACGTTCAATATCGGCAATAACATCCTCATTTTGGTAATATCCCGATACAACACTGCGATATTTTCGCATTCTAGTATAGATAAATCCATGTTCGCGATCACCATGAGCACTTTGATTTAAGTTCATGAAATCCATATCGATGTCATCCCACGGTATTTCTTTATTAAATTGTGTATGCAATTGCAACATTGGTTTTTGTAACACATTTAATCCGTGAATCCACATCTTTGATGGACTGAATGTATGCATCCATGTAATCATACCTACAACATCATCATTGTGATTTGCTTCTTTGGCAACTTGATAAATTTCATCACTTGTTTTTACCAATGATTTAAATTCAATTGTTGCAAATCCCTTAAACTTAAGACTTAAGAACTCTGCCATTTCATCGGCCCGTTTTTCAATAATCTTGAAAATCTTATGGCCATATAAATGTTGTGTTCCTACAACAAACCAAAAGGTATATTTCTTCATAACTGTTCCTCGTTTCTAGTTATTCAAACTGTTTGATAGCAATTCGCTCAATATCCAATCCTTTTTTATAGGAAGCCAGATATTCATTAAATTCTTGATGCAATGTTTGAACCGGTTGAATAACTTCTTTATCATTTTCACTAAATACTTTAATATTTAGATAATTCTCTAAGTTATCATAATCTTCTTTTTGTACCATGTAGTTAGCGAGTAACGCCATTCCATACGGCCCACCTTCTCCAGCGGTTGTCAATGTCGTAATCGGTGTATTTAATGCCGATGCTAGAAATGTTGCCCCAACAATCGGAGTTTTGAACAGTCCACCATGTCCGGTTAGCGAATCAATGGTTGTTTGCTCAGTATCCATCAAGGTATCCATTCCAATTCGAAGTGTTGCCAATGCACTAAACAAATGGACTTTCATCACATTTCCGAGGGTAAATTCACTATCACTAGTACGAACCAACAATGGTCTACCTGCCGATACACCAGTAATGTGCTCTCCCGAGAAATAGTTATAGGCTAACATCTTCCCTGTTGATACATCTGGTTGTAATGCGCTTTGGAAAATGGTTTGAAATAGTTCATCGTCTGATACTTTTTGTCCAAAACTTTGTAATATATTGCGTACAAATTCTACCCATGCATTGATATCGGACGTACAGTTGTTCACATGTACCATTGCAACTGAATCTCCTACAGGCGTTGTCACTATATCAATCATTTCGTAAGGTTTTGAGAGTGGTTTGTCGAGGACAACCATGGCAAATATACTTGTTCCTGCTGAGACATTACCCGTACGAACTTTGATAGCATTGGTGGCAATCATTCCTGTTTGGGCATCTCCTTCAGGAGGAGCAAACGGTATACCTGTGGATAACTGTCCACTCGGATCCAGTAATAGAGCTCCTTGCTTAGTTAGTTGTCCAGCTTCTTCACCTGCGACTAGAACGTGTGGTAATAATTCTTTTACAGTATATGGTAACTGCTCTTGAATGATTGATTCAAAAGCATCTACCATGTTTTGATCATAATCTTTAGTGGTGCTATCAATGGGAAAGATACCACTGGCTTCACCGATACCAACAACTTTTTGTCCAGTTAGCTTGTAATGGACATATCCAGCAAGTGTCGTAACGTGAGTGATATCGTTAAGGTGCTCTTCCTTATTTAATAGAGCTTGATACAAATGAGCAATTGTCCACCGTTGTGGAACGTGAAATATGAATTTTTTTGATAGTTTCTCACTCGCTTCTTTGGTCATTGTATTACGCCATGTTCGAAACGGTACGACGAGGTTATCCGAAGCATCTAGTGCAATGTATCCGTGCATCATTCCACTGATACCAATTGCCCCAACTGTTTGTAAAACAACATTGTATTGACGCGAAACATCATCTACAAGATTGCTGTAACAAGATTGAAGTCCTTGCCATATTGCTGCTTCAGAATAGGTCCAAACACCCTCATGAAACTGATTCTCCCACTGATGGGATCCAGTAGCAATTATATGATTATCAGGATCCAATAACACTGCTTTAATTCGGGTCGATCCAAACTCAAGTCCTAACGCAGTATTTCCGGACTGAATGTTCTTTATCGTTGTCGTTTTCATGGAATCCTCCTACGAAGACGAATTCAAAATGTCCGCTTTTTTTACGCAATTAACATAGAAAATCGTGTGTAAGTGCTTACTTATAAAACAATGTTACCATATGTTTAGTAAACACACAAGCATTATTTTTATTTGTTTACTAAACTCAATCATAGTTTTTTTCCTTATATAATAAGAATAACGGCTATTTTACTTATTGTTTACTATTTAGAACATTTTTCAATGTTAGCGCTTAACTTGATTTTTTTCTAAATAATGTTTAGTAAACAAAATTATATTATCATTTTTGTTTACCCTGTGCTATACTAAAAAAGAGGTGATAATATGCCAACAATTCGGGATATAGCAAAACTGGCCAACGTTTCTCCTGCTACCGTGTCGCGTGTGTTGAACAACGATGAAACCCTAAATGTTACCAACGAGACAAAACGGCGGATTTTTGAAGTAGCTGAAAAACTATCCTATACAAAACACAAACATTCAAAGCGTTCAAAGTCAAATGTTAAACGGATCGCAGTGGCTCACTGGTATACGGTCGAGCAAGAGGTGAATGACCCTTATTTCATCAGTATCCGTATGGGTATCCAGCACGAGTGTACGGAGAACAATATTGCCTTTGATATCTTATATAATGATGATAGTTTGGAATATAATTTATCGAAAAAGAACTATCATGGCGTCATTATATTAGGTCGATTGCCACAAGAAACAATAGATTTGATTGAGTCTCTCTTTGATAACATTGTATTTGCTCATAATGTTGATACGCGTTTCGCATATGATAGTGTCCAAACAGACTTCCGGGCGCTAACAAAAGACGTACTTCATTATTTAATGGAGCAAGGACATCGTAAGATTGGGTACATTGGAGGACAGGAAATTACTCCTATCACATTGGAACGACATGTCGATCCCCGAGAACTCGAATATCAAGAAACCATGTACCGAAGCAATCTATACGATTCGAAGTATTATAAAATTGGCGAATACTCGATTGAGAGTGGGTATCGTTTAGCCAACGAGTTGATCCAAGAAACCATCCATGATTTACCTACTGCAATCTTTTGTGGTAACGATAGTATCGCGATTGGGGCGACTCGTGCGATTCAAGAACACGGCCTCCAGATTCCAAAGGATATTGCCATCTTTAGTGTCAATGACATCCCCACCCTTGAATATACGTCACCATCCTTATCCACTGTAAAGATTTATTCAGAGTTTCTCGGTGTAACGGCGACGAAACTGTTGATTGAACAAATGAATAACGAACGCGAGTTAAGTGTTCGTGTAATTATACCGTATGATTTAATTCTTCGCGAAAGCGCGTGAAAAAAAAGAGGAGCAATCCTCTTTTTAATTTGAGTAAAAAAAAAGCAGGCATGGCCTGCTTAAAGGATGAAGAATAATGCAACGTCTTTTTGTAAGCTATATCTTTCCGATTGTTTTGTACCGCTTCCTTTGTAGTCCGCACAATAATACTTATAACTACGCATTTCCATACAATCACCTCACTAATACAAATATTATATCAAAAAAGATATCCAATTTCAATAATCGATTCAATCCTCTTGATCATACGCTTTAATGAGCGCATCATAACGTCCATTAAATGTCGTATCGATGGTTTGTAATTCGGGATTGTTGCGGTAATATTCAACGGCTTGTTTGACGATGTCACCATAATCGGTTTCACTCTTATAACTTGGAGCGACGGACTTGATTTTCGAATTGTCAAATACCGCGCTCTTCTGTTTGTCGCCTAAAATCTCTGGTTTCCATTCGGGAAAATGTTCAAAGATGACATCCCAGGGAATGTAGATGATGTTTGGTGTTACACCACATGCCTCAGCAATCATTTCATTGATTCGTTCCCAGGTGTACACCTTATCACTGGTAATGTGATAGTACTCCCCATAGGTTTCGGGATTTCCAATAACATCCAAAAACGCATGTGCGAAATCCATGTTATATGTAAGGGTCCACAGTTGCATCCCCTCATCAGGAATAATAATTGGTTTATTTTGATACATGCGATCTAATAAAGTATAGGGATGAGAAGGACTATTCAATTGTGAAATGAGCATTTTTTCATTGTATGTGTGTGATGGACGGATTATGGTAACATGAAATTTATTGCTTTGATGCGATAATAAATATTCTTCACACAATTGTTTGTTCTTACTGTATTGCCAATAGGGGTTATCGAGTGGTACTTCTTCAGTAATGGGTAAAAATGGCAATGGTTTTTGATACGCTGAAGCACTACTGATGAAGATGTACTGATCAGTATGATCTTTAAATAGTCGAACATCACGCTCTACATGTTCTACTGTAAAGGCAATCCATTGTACAATCGCATCGAAGTACTTCCCTTCTAGTAGTGTAGCAATTCCTTCTTCATCGTAGATATCACCTTGTAGAATATGCACTTCTTTTGGTAATACATCATTGTGTTTTCCTCGGTTTAATACAAATAAGTTCATACCACGTTCTACGGCAAGTTTTGAGACAGCTGTACTAATGATTCCTGTTCCACCAATAAATAAAATATTCATGTTATTCCTCCAATACTTGGTTTATTATATCGTATACGATGTCAAGATTTTCTTTGGTTTCTGATGAATAGGGTAAGAATTCATCTTGCGTAATCTGTAAGGTCTTCAAAATGTCCTTTTCATATCGCTTTCTCTTTGTTTTGGGTACTTTATCGAGTTTGGTTCCAACGACAATGGTCGGAATATCATAACTTTGTAAGAAATCATGCATTTGGATGTCTTCTTTCGTTGGCGTATGACGAAAATCCACCAACTGAATAACCAAGTGTAATTGTTCTCTTGTTGTTAGATAGATGGATATCATTTTCGCAAATTCATCGCGAACTTGTTTACTGACTTTGGCATACCCATAGCCAGGAACATCCACGAAATAGAAGGCTTGGTTGATCAAATAGAAGTTCAAGGTCTGGGTTTTTCCCGGTTTACTCGAGGTGTAGGCAATGTTTTTTCGCTGCAAAATACTATTGATAAAACTGCTTTTACCTACATTGCTTCGACCAACAAACAAGATTTCAGGTCGATTGTCGTTGGGGTAGTGCTCGGGAGATGTCCCACTGGTAATAAATGTTGCCGATTGAATGTTCATCGTATCACATCCTTATCATTATTGTACCATATTCTCTGACAATGAAGGTGATAAATAAATCTTTTGTGGTATACTATTTTAAAGGGGTGATTGCGATGGTTCAAAAGCCACTAATCCAAATCGTTCCCGATGAAATTCGTGCTGAGTTAGAGCAACGACAGTTTCTTGATATCCAACGATCACTCTACAAAGAACGGATCAAACGTTGGACGATCATGGGACTCCTCTTAACGGCATTGTTATTCACCATCGTCTTTGGAACTATTGAGAATCCTTTCCAATATACGTTCAGTAAGATTGGGAATCGTTTTACCGTAGGAAATCGCGTATTATTTATTGTCTGGGCTGGTTATACTGGTTTTGTTATCCAATCCAGTGTCTTTGGGTTGTTTCACATTGAAAACTACCGTAGACAACGAGATTATATTTTTATTTATATAGCTACGGGTTTCTTAATTCTTACTGCTTTAGCCCCATCACTTGATCATTTGCCGTTTTGGACCCAGGTACATTTAATTACTGCAGGATTGTTTGCTTTATTTCTAACCTTGGGTTTTACGCCTTTTATACTGTGGGTTGCCCGTGAAAACCCCCGATTGCGACGTAATGTCTATATCTGGATGAGTGTGATTTGGGGTGGCGGTATTACATGGTACTTTTTACTAGGGAATACCGGTATGTTTGAAATTTGGTTCTTCGGCTTTTTCTTGATTTTCTTACTGTACTTATCCTTAACACTGTTTGAAGAGATCATCGTGAAGAAAAGTATTATTCTACTGCGAGATGAAGAAAATCTGAACATTGGAATTGAGAAAATCTTTATCAATCTAGATGAAAAACCGAAAAAACGTCGTTTAAAACGAAAAAAATGATGGTTCGCCATCTCTTTTTATGCTTCATCACTTAAGTTTACAATGTGATACAGTATTCTTGATATGATAGGAGGTTTGATTATGAAGAAAATGATCTATGGGTACGTTATGTTGGGGACAACAATGATGTTGTTGCTAGGGATTGTCTACAGTTATTCCTTGTTTCGAGTCGAAATTGAGACAGTCTACGCTGTCAACAAAGTCACGAGTGGTTTTCCATTTATGATGGTATTGTTATTTTATGCACTATTCATGGCAATCGGTGGAAAACTATTTCAAAAATACAATACACTACATATTGCCATTATTGGGTCATTGTTGATTAGTACTGGGTTTTTACTGAGTGGTGTAGCAAATAGTATATTGGTTATCATAATCTCATATGGCGTACTGATTGGGAGCGGGATTGGATTATTATATGGTTTGCCACTCCGAATAGTGAGTCAGTTACAGCATCCGAAACCAGGATTGTTAACAGGAATTACACTAATGGGATTTGGTTTATCCCCTTTAATTTTCGCACCGATTGTTCGTCAATTACTCTCCTCGCAAGGATTATCAGGAACATTTATCATCCTTGGTATCGTATATGGTGTCTTATTATTCATCCTGTCATTTGTATTATCAAAAAATGATCAAGCGGAAAAACATGTTCAAAAAGTATCCTACTATATATTGCGTAGCAAATCGTTCTATATTATATTTAGTGTCTTCTTAATTGCCACTTTTATTGGATTATCCATCATTGGCTTAACGGCTAATATTGGTGAGGAAGTATTGTCGATTGATCCTACTGTCATATCAATTTATTTGGGAGTATTCGCCATATTTAATGGTATCGGGCGACCCCTTTTTGGTTATGTTAATGATCGGTTTGGCTTTAAATTGAGCGGTATGATATCATTCAGTACACTAATTGTTGGATTGTTACTTTTATTTTTCTTTGTCGACTCATTGGTTGTATTTATTCTTGCCTTTATCATCATTTATGTCAATTTTGGTGGGTGGTTATCCCTTGCTCCAAGTGCCACAATCCAATTATTTGGAAAAGATGATTATTCCCAAAATTATGGGGTTATGTTCTTAGCGTATGGACTTGGTGCATTTATCGGAACGTTAATTAGTGGCTATATTATTGATTATTTTACATTAACGACTGTATTTCTAGTAATGGCGATATTGGCCTTTGTGGGGCTACTCATTATCCAAACAACATCAATTGAATCAAAAAAAAGAGCATAATGCTCTTTTTTTTATTCCTCTAAATTCATTTCAATAACGGTATTTCCTTGAACATTACCAGTGAACGTATCCCCGATTTCGAGACTAATGAAGTACATCATATCGGTATTATCAAAGGACGATACATCAACGATATACCACTCATCGTCATCGATTTCAATCCAATAAATCGTATTTCCTTCCAATACGTAGCTGGTACGATCGGTTAGCGGTCCACTTATTTCAACCAAGTCCGATGTAGACGTACTGCCTAGACGTTGTAGATATGCGGTATACGCTTTGGCTTTGGTTTCACCCATTCCATTTACTTCAAGTTCTTGAACACTCATGAAGACATGACGCAAAATCCGTCCATCTTCTCCTTTTATCGCAATAAAGTAGGTTGGGGTATCATTGACATTGATTGGAATTGGGAATGATGTTGAGATGTTGTTTTGCGGCAATAGCGTTAAAGCTTTATTCATTGCGGCTTGCTCCGTCGCGCCAGGAAACTCGTATAATTTGGTTTCTTTTGTTCGGGTATTCATATAGACAAATCCAATGGTGGATTCGTCACTACCAGCACTGGTTAAACCGGTAAAGTAGTACAACTCCCCATCATTCATGATCGTTCGTTTTCCATTGGATGGTTGCAAAACGCCACGTTGGGTAAATATCGAATTAATCCAACCGTCTTGGAGCGATCCCCAATAATTAAGTTGGGTTAATAATAAATCGGGTGCATACACACTTTCCACCCAGGAAGGTACATCGTCAGGATCATAGATACCAATTTCACCAGTTATGGCATTGACAACGGCAACTTTAACAATATCCCGTCCACCGTTGATAAAGATGGTTGGAACACTGTACTGAAGCACATAATATGGATTACCGTCATCATCAATTTCAAAGAACTGTTGCTCTAGTCGATATTGATACATTCCATTAAAATAGGCATAACGAACTAGGTCTTGGCCAAAGAATGCACTTGGTGTATAAATCATCCCTTGTCCATCGGTTTCTCTTAAGTTCACAAGTGTGGTATCAGCGGTTACTTTATTAATCATTATATATCCAGGTGTACCAATATCATTATTATTAAACCATTTGAAGATCCCGCGATATTCAAGTGGAGCAACTAAATACTGTTCACCATTGTAAATAATATCACTATATTCTCCAGCTTCAAATTCACTACCAATACCAGGATACTCACCGAGTTTCAAACTACCCAATTTTTCCCCATATGCTTTATCAACAATCGGTAATGTGTTCACATTTACTGTTTTTACATCGGATGAGAACGTTTCGCTGCTTACAGTAATCAATTCACTATATGCTTGAGCATGAAAGTATGTTCTACCGCCAAATATTATGTAAAAAATAACAGTTAACATAACTAGACCTGTCACTCCAAATGTAACAAATAGCAGGTCTTTTTGTCGCATTTGGACAAATTTTCCAAAATATGCGGTAGCTAAGACTATAAACAATCCACCATAGAACAAAATACCAACATACCGGAGATTAATCCGAACCATCAGGTAATAGTTTGCGGCATAAAACGCCAAAGCGATTCCAATAATCACGGCAATTCCAATACCGATGTTGATCAATTTCTTCTGTTTTATCGTAGATTGAACTTCGACAAGTTTTAGAACTCCTAAAAAGACCAAGTTATCAACATCTTTTTGCTCACAATCCGTGGCCAGTTCCAATTGACGGAATGTCGCTCGTTTTGCTAGTAACAAATAGTTGTAAATCTCTTTTTGAAGAACGGTAACTTCTACTTGATCAGGAAAATCATCAATTACATAGTAATCTTCTTGTGGTTCCTCATTTTCATAGTCCTTTTTTGTCCAATTGAATGAGTTATAGGCAAAACTGAACAAGAAAAAGATTATGATAATTCCTAAAATACCTAATACTGCCATAGTTTCACTCCTCTAATAAGTATTGCTTTGATTGTTCTTGAATAAATTCAATAATATCTGCAGTTGCTTCTTTTTTATCCGCTTCAAGTAGTAATAAATGACGGGAACGAGGGTAGTCTTTTCGTTGTTTTACCTCAGAAGAGACATATTCCATTAACATCATCGACGATGTTTTATATCGCGTCGCATCCAAACTACCTTGAAGGACAAAAAGTGGAGCGGTAATCTGTTTTAATGCCTCGATTTGACCCAATTCTGTGACAAATCGGAAATAAGTGCGTCGATGATCACGATATCGTTTGATCATCTCTTTGTCTTCATTATTTTGCATAAACTGCCATAAATCCGTATATAAATCAAATCCGATAATCGGTGCATTGACGGTTATTATACCTGCAAGATCATATTCTTCTGCTAATTTTACGCTAAAGGTACCACCGATGCTCATTCCTATTACAAAAATCTTCTCGACTTTTGTGGATAACTCGCTATACGCTTCTACAACATTGTCATACCATAATGGAACCTCTGACTGGATAACTTCTGTAAATGAACCACCGTGACCATCATATAGCGGTATCGAGACCGTATATCCCAGTTTATTTAGTTTCTTTCCAAGAGGCTTCATCTGTTGTGGATCTGCTCCTAATGTGTGACAAATGATTATTCCGAGGTTATTTGTCCCCTCCATTAATATATTCTCTTTCTTAGGCATTATTAACCTCCTTAACATAATCCTTTATACGACTAAGTAGTGCATCAATATCTGCTTTTTCTATGTCATTGTGGATAGCAATGCGGACAACATCACCTTTATAACCTCCAATAAGGATATCATATTGTTTTAAGTATTCAGCTAGTTTCGTTAAGTCTAGTGAACTACGCACAAATACCATATTAATCTGTAATCGATCAAAATCAACATGAAATTCCGGTAGTTTATCGAGTTCTTCTCCGAGGTATCTCGCATGTTTATGGTCTATATGAAGGCGTTTTGTCATTTCTCGTAGGCTGATTAAACCCGCAGCTCCCAAAATGCCAACTTGACGCATACCTCCACCGAGCAATTTTCGACCTTTACGGGCTCGATAAATGAACTCCTTAGACCCACAAATCAGGCTACCAATAGGGCTTGCTAACCCTTTGGAAAGGCAAAACGTTACCGAATCCACATACTGGGTAATTTCAGTCACGTCCACACCTAAATACGTCGCTGCATTAAACAGTCGAGCGCCATCCATATGAATCTTCAATTGATGTTTATCCGCTAATTTGCGCAGTTTTTGTAAATAGTCAAGAGGTAGTACAACACCGGTTCCATGTGCATTCTCAACACAAATTAATGAGGTGTTGGGATAATGAATATCCATACCACGGATACCAGCTTCGATTTCTTCTAGTGGCATCATCCCCTTCACTTCATTAATGAGATGATAGCTAACGCCGGATATGACCGCAGCTGCGCCAACTTCATAATTCTTAATATGGGATTTACGACCGACAATTATTTCATCACCACGGTTGGTATGGGTAAAGATCGATAGTTGGTTACCCATGGTACCAGATGGAACAAAGACGCTAGCTTCAAATCCTGTCATGGTTGCAGCTAAGGCCTCTAGTTCATTTATTGTGGGATCATCACCATACACATCATCACCAACAACGGCATTTGCCATTGCTTCACACATTTGTTTGGTTGGTTTTGTTACTGTATCACTTCTAAAATCAATCATGTCGCACCTCTTTATTGTAGTCATATTATCAATTTTGATTATGATAACAAAGATTATACGTTCTCTTTAGAACAATAAATATAGTTTTTATTGTAGTCTCAAATTATGCATATGTAAAACCACTCTATAGACTACTATCAATATACAATTACATTATAACAAAAATCCACCTGTTTTACGTGGATTTTGGCATATTTTGATGCCGAAACATGAAATAACTGGCGATAAAGATGATGAGATAACCTGCGATACTAAAGTAATCTGGTAACTCTCCTAAGAAAGGGATGGCAAATACGGTCACAAACACAACGTTGGTATAGTTGAAAATGGAAATTTCACTTGCAGGAGCAAATTTATATGCAATTGTCGTTCCAAACTGTCCAATGGTGGCTCCTAATCCTGTTAACATAA
Organism: Candidatus Xianfuyuplasma coldseepsis; assembly: GCF_014023125.1. Classification (GTDB taxonomy): domain Bacteria; phylum Bacillota_I; class Bacilli_A; order Izemoplasmatales; family Izemoplasmataceae; genus Xianfuyuplasma; species Xianfuyuplasma coldseepsis. The sequence goes on along the minus strand of NZ_CP048914.1, from coordinate 1,726,730 downwards.
GGTATATCCACTGCATTGTTGTCATGGATTGATACTGAAGTATTACAAATGGAGTGAGAACAAGCACACTGAATGTAGAAAAGTAGAAAACAATCGTGTAGTACTTCTCTTTTGTACCCAATGCACGCAATACGGTATAGGCTCCTCCAGCAAACATGGCAGCAGCAATACTAGTTAAATATGGTATTATTTGTATATTAAACTGTGGTTTGATAATAAATAGTGATCCCAAAAAGGCAATGATGATAGCTAGGAGTTGGTATTTCGTAATTTTTTCCTTTAAGAACAAGAAACTGAATAATATCAGAAAAAATGAACTTAATTTATTGAGCATATTCGCATCTGCAGCAACCAATTGGTCGATTGAATAGAAAAACAATAACATTCCAGTGGTACCTAACACACTTCGGAGTAATAATAATTTTTGATGTTGTTTTTTACCAATTAAACGGTCTTTTTCAATTGTTATCATAATCAAAGCGAAGAACATGGATACAATATTTCGGAAAAATACCTTCTGAAAAACTGGAAGATCTCCGGCAAGTTTGACGAAGATACTCATCCAGGCAAATCCAAAAGATGCGATGATGATAGCGATGATGCCTTTTGTTCGGTTTGTCATGATGTTCACCTCAATACCGTAATCCTATCAAAAAAAATACAGTTTGTATATTGAAATACAAACCGTATTCGTTGTTATTTTGTTAGTTCTAAGAATAATTCAATTTCTTCAACAATTACATCAAGAGATGCGTCCCAGAACGATGCACTGGTTAAATCAATTCCAACCAAGCTAGCGACATCTTCTACGGTCATTTGTCCAGTTTTTTGTAATAATGTGTTCACTCTCTCAACAAATGGCTCTCCTTGCTTAATAAATTCAGCGTATATCCCTTTTGCAAACAATAACCCAAATGCATACGGGAAGTTATAGAAACTCAATCCTCCGCGATAATAATGCGGTTTATTAAGCCATGCATATGGTTGGAGGTAGTCGGGATCTAAACTATCGCCATACGCTTCTTTTTGCGCGGCAATCATTAAGTCATTTAACATCCGAACATTGAGAGGAGTTTGTTTTCGCGTATCAAAGACGTTTTGTTCAAATATGTAGCGGCTGAGAATATCAATGATAACTTGGGTTGAACCTTTTAAAGATTGTTCCAAAATGAATATTTTCTCCTCATCATTCGCTTCTTTCAGCGCTGCATTCTTCACAATGGTTTCGCAAAATGTACTAGCAGTTTCAGCGACTGGCATTGTATAGCTGGAGTTAAAAATGTGTTCTTTAAAGATTTGATCACCATGATATGCGTGGCCGAGTTCATGGGCCAACGTAATTACATTCCCGAAACTCCCGGTGAAGTTGGTTAAAATACGAGATTGCTTGATTGGATGTAGATTGGAGCAAAAGGCTCCGCCACGTTTCCCATTTCGCGGTGTGAAATCAATCCACTCTTCGTCCCATGCACGGCGTGCTAAGGCTTCTAAGTTCGGACTAAACGTACGAAAGTTTTCAAAGATAAATTCCATTGCTTCTTCTTCAGTAAAAACACGATCTGATGATCCCACAGGAGCAAAGATATCATAATATGGTAACCCGTTCTTATGCCCTAAAATACTTGCTTTTCGCTTAAGATACTTGTGAAAATGGGTTGCGTACTTACGCATCGATGCAATGAGTGCTTCTAACGTCTCTTCTTGCATCCGACTATTGTATACAGCTTGTGCCAAAGGACTACTAAAACCACGCAACTCACTCAGTGTATTGACTTCTCCTTTGACGCCGTTCATGGCATAAGCAACCGCTTGAGCAATCTGAGGATATGCAGCTTGTTCCGCTTCATACGCTGCTTTGCGGACTTCTTGTGATGGATCACTTGATAAGTTACGGACTTCACTTAACGTAATTTCTTTTCCATCATAAGGCACTTTTAATGTTGATGTTAACTCACCTTGAAGACGTCCCCAAGCCGTTGAACCCGTTTGTTGCAGTTTCGATATTATCGATTCTTCTTTATCACTTAAAACGTATTTACTGCCTTCGACAATGCGATGTAAGAAGAATTCTATTTCGTGCAACTCTTCATTGTCCGCAATCAGTTTGTTAAGATTTGGTACTTCGGGCAACCACTTGGCAAACATCGCGCTTGGTTCTGCGGTTTTTGCACTGATGACTTGCAACATATTCAAATACTTAATCGCATCCTCATTTAGTGCATCCGTGCTCATTGTCAACGAGCAAAAACCATACGCACGACGTAACAACTGGCGCAGTTCAGCTCCGTTTTCAAGATATGCCTGCAAGGTTTCCAAAGCATTATCCGTTGTGGATAAGTGCTCTTTCGCGTGTACAACTGATTGTTCTACTAACTCTTTAATTCGTTGAATGTCTTTTTGAAAAGATTCCGACTCAAACGATGGGTATAATGCATCTAAATTCCAAGTTTTCATACAACTCCTCACTTTCTAATACAAGTGTATCATAATTTCGATTTGCTTCCTATATACAATGCCATAAATAATGTCATTCATATAATTTCTACATTATGTAAACATATTCTTTTAGTTTTTATAAAGACAAAAATAAAACACGGTTATTGAAACCAACCGCGTTTTTTTAATCCGTTTGTTATATAGTACATATGACGCTCATAGAGAAGTTTTGTTCGTGTTTTTGAGAGATTTTCAGCAATCATCGTCATAATTAATTGATTGGCAACATTACGAATCATCTCATAGGCGACAAGGAAATCATCTTTGGATTTGATATCATACCCTTTAAATCCAAATTTCATCAATACATCGTACATATCAAAATAAATCGTCGTTGATTTGTTACGAATTCGCGATTGCAACTCCATATACGACGTTCGATAAACATTGGATAGCAGGTTTCGGTATTTTGAATCATCGAATAAATCAAGAAGGGCAAAAAAGACATCTTCTTCGGTTTGTAAGAAATCTCCGTCATGTTGTTCGAGTAACGTTTCATACTTTTCAACAGATCCATATATGATTTCTGTGACAATAAACCAAAAGAACTCATCTTTATTCTCAAAGTATTGATAGAAACTTCCTTTGGAGATACTAGCAATCCGAACAATCCGATTTACCGATGCTTCATATCGATCATGGTAACTAAATTCAAGGATACCAGCATTGAAAATTCGTTCTTTTTTATCGTCTGGTAGATTATAGTACGTATTTTTTGGCATTTGAACCACTTCCCTTTGTTAAGGCTAATTCTATTATATATGACCACTGGTCATATGTCAATATTTATATCTATTTGAATGATGTGACTATGTTTAATAGTAAAAACACAAGAACCCTATGATCGAATAAGATTCTTGTGTTTATTTTTATTGTGGTAATCGTTTAACGGATGGTGACGTGTGCATCGTATACAATCGAAATACGAGATAGATTAAAAATAGTCCCACATACAACCATATCCGTATGGTGTTTTGAATGATTAAGTGAATTGCAATTAATCCATAGACACCATAAGCTAATAGATGGAGTTTCTTCCACTGCTTGAAATTCATCTGTTTCCTAATATAGGGAAATGATGTTATTGTAAGTGGAATGAGAATAATTGCGATGATAAGACCTATATAATATTCAACTGTTGCACGAAACAATCCGATATCCTCGAGAACAAGCTCCGTATAAGCAAGAAAATGAGGTATGATATAAATCGTTCCTAATACTGCGAGTTCAGCCCGTATCATAAGCAGTCGTTTGCGCAATACTCCCTTGTCTAATACTCCGGCAAACATCACAACGGTAAAGAACACTAAAGATACGAAGCCAAAGGTGATATAGTTGGGTGATTCATTGGATAATATGATAGCAATCAAAAGGTTAGTAGGATATAGAATGAAATGATATTTATGAATTTGTTTGTACCAAAGATAAGAGCATAATACAATTATGATAACAAGGAGAATTGTCACTGTCATTAGTCATCATCCTCTTCATCATCGTCATCTTCATGTTCATCATCGTCGTGGTCATCTTCTGATACACCAGCAATGTCATCAATCTTTGGGTCAAAACTAGGATTCGTTGCACCTGCAAATGTGTCAATAACATCAGGTAAAGGTTCCGTAAAAACACTGGTTGCTAACAATAATATCAAAACCAACAACAGTAGTTTGTTTTTCATTGAATCACCAACTTCCGTCCCCATTATATCATAAAAAAAAACCAGTACAGCTGTACTGGTTTATTTTAATGCTCTTGTAATGATTTCATCAATGGTTTCCACAGGGATGATTTCCAAGTGATCCTTGACATCTTGCGGAATGTCTTCCAAATCTTTTTTGTTATCAAATGGAATCATGATGGTTTTCAATCCACTGCGATGTGCCGCAATTGATTTTTCTTTTAATCCACCAATTGGAAGGACACGACCACGTAAGGTGATTTCACCTGTCATTCCTAAGAAATGATCGACTTTTTTGTTTGTTAAAGCACTAACGATTGCGGTAGTGATGGTAACACCGGCACTTGGGCCATCTTTCGGAACCGCTCCTTCTGGTACATGGATATGAATATCGTTCTCATGGAAGATGGAAATATCAATACCAAGTTTATCCGCATTCGATTTAACGTAGGATAATGCAGCTTGAGCACTTTCTTTCATGACATCGCCTAATTTTCCTGTAAGAACAAGGTTTCCTTTACCTTTGTAATAGGTAACTTCTACAGGAAGGGTGTCTCCACCAAATTGGGTATAGGCAAGACCGGTAACAACACCGACTTGATCATCCTTTTCCGCTTTCGTGTTAGAGAACCGTGGTTTACCAAGAAAATCATTAAGGTTTTCAGCAGTTATCATAACCTTGTCTTTCTTGTCTCCAAGAATAATTTTGATTGATTTACGGATTAATGAACCAAATAAACGGTCGAGTTGACGAACTCCAGCTTCACGGGTATAGGAACGAATCATTTCCATAACTGCATCATCATTAATTTGGAATTTATCGGTGGTTAACCCATGTGTTTCGAGTTGTTTATCAATTAGGTGTTCTTTGGCAATGTTCAATTTCTCAATTTCCGTATAACTACTGAGTTCGATGATTTCCATCCGATCACGTAGTGGTGCGGGGATATTACCCAAGTAGTTTGCAGTAGCAATGAACAATACTTGAGAAAGGTCATACTGTTCTTCTAAGTAATGATCACTAAATTTGGCATTTTGTTCCGGATCAAGTACTTCAAGTAGTGCTGCACTTGGATCGCCTTTATAGTCAAATCCAAGTTTATCAATCTCGTCAAGTAAGAATACGGGGTTGACAACTTTCGCTTTTTTCATTCCTTGCATAATGCGGCCAGGTAATGCGCCTAAATAAGTACGGCGGTGTCCACGTATTTCACTTTCATCTTTAACTCCACCCAGGGATTGCTTGACGAAGTTACGACCTAGTGCTTTTGCGATGGATTGTGCCAATGAGGTTTTACCTACACCAGGAGGACCAACTAAACATAATATTGTTTGTGGGTTTTTTCCGGTTAATATCTTAACGGCGAGGTACTCGATAATCCGTTCTTTGACTTTTTCCAGTCCAAAATGAGTGGAATCGAGTGCATCTTCTGCCTTGGAGATATCGGTCTCATCAATACTGACTTCATGCCACGGTAATTCGATGATGAAATCAAGATATGTGCGGATAACTCCACTTTCTCCACTCGATGCCGGTAGGGTTTGATATCGTGATAGTTCATATAGAGCCTTCTCTTCGATATGTGGAGGCATTTTTTTTGCAATAATTTTGTCTTTAAGCTCTTCAATGTCGCTTTCGCGCTTGGCTTTGTCACCAAGTTCTTCTTGAATCGCTTTCATTTTTTCGCGTAAATAGTACTCTTTTTGATTCTCATCAATGTTTTTCTTTACGGTCATGTTGATTTGATTCTCAATTTGCGTCATGTATTTCTCTTTTTCGATATCTTCTAGTAAGTAGGTTAACCGTTGGTTGAGTGAAGCGGTTTCCACATATTTAAATTTTTGCGTTTCGGCAATTTTTAAACTGTTGGCAACAACATCACATAATTTATCGCTTGAAACACCATTTTGGATCGCTTCCAAACTGGCTTTTGGATTTTTTAATAAGGATTTTCCATTGTCTAACACTTGTTTGGCAAGCATCCGCACCAAAGCGAGTTCTTGATCAATATCATCTTGGACGGTCGGCATCGTTTTAAAACGAGTCACAAAAAATGGCTCTGTTTGTTGGAATTGTAATAATTCAGCCCGAACAATCGGATCAAATTTTACTTTGTAATTGCCATTTGGCAGTTTGATTTTTATACCAATCCGTGCGATAACACCATGATTAAGGACGTTGCTTTTGGTTGGTGTGTCATGCATGGGATTTTCTTGAATTAATAACAATAAATGTGAATCATAGTTCTTTTCGGCTTCTAGTAATGCCTTTTTACTGACATTACGTCCTACTTCGATACGAAGATCGGTATGTGGAAAAGGCGCAATTCCACGAATCGCGATGCTCGGTAAGATTCCTTCAGTAAGTACATTTGCTTGATACATAATTTCACCTTCTTTGTATGATCTTCTACATGTATATTATACCTATAATTGTAATGTTTTACAATATATAAGCATCGGTAGATAACGCATTCATTATAGCGGATTGTTACGGTAAAGCCAAATAATATGAAAAGAAAAAGTGAAGGCGTTTGCCTTCACTTGATTAGATAAGGTTATTATCTACTAATACTTTTTCCAATGCTGCCATAATGTCAGCATCATTTTCTCCCTCAACATCAATTGCAATTACAGAGTTTTGTGGTACACCTAAGCTCATAACGGCCATGATACTTTTCAGGGTTAGGCGTTTTCCGTTAAACTCAATAAAGATATCATTGGGATAGGTTGCTGCTTTCTGGACGAGTAGACTAGCTGGTCGTGCATGCAGTCCAGCTTCATCAACAATTGTAAATCGTTTGATCATTTGGATTCTCCTTTAATTGTTTTTTCGACAAATTCTTGAACACTTTCATGAGAATCCAGTGTTAAACAAGTTTCTGCCATTGCTTTCATTTCGGAATAGGTTAACTCACTAAAGATATATCGGGTTTGCAGAATGCTTGTAGCACTCATGCTAAATTCGTCTAATCCAAGTCCTAGTAAAATCGGTGCGGCTAGTTTATCCCCAGCCATTTCACCACACATACCGGTCCAAATTCCCGCTTCATGAGAGGCATCGATTACCATTTTGATGAGACGCAATAACGAGGGGTTATATGGTTGATATAGATACGATACTTTTTGATTCATCCGATCGGCTGCAAAGGAGTATTGAATCAAATCATTAGTTCCGATACTAAAGAAATCGACTTCCTTTGCGAATTGATCCGCAAGAATGGCAACCGCAGGGATTTCCACCATAATACCGACTTTGACATCATCTTTACAAGCAATGCCTTCAGCATGAAGTTCTGCTTTGCATGTTTCCAAGACAGCTTTGGCTTGTCGCACTTCATTCAACGTTGCAACCATCGGAAACATAATGTGCAAATCGCCATGGATACTAGCTCGTAACAAAGCGCGTAATTGTGTTTTGAATATATCGGTACGCTCAAGACAAAGCCGTAAAGCACGATGACCGAGGAATGGATTTAATTCTGCATCCATCGGCAAGTAATCCAGGTGCTTATCACCACCGATATCCAGTGTACGTATGATTACTTTCTTATTGGGTAACGCCTCTAAGACGGCTTTGTATGCCTTGTATTGTTCCATCTCAGTGGGGAAATTATCGTTGTTCATATACAAGAATTCAGTACGGTACAGGCCAACCCCTTCTGCTCCATATTTCTTAACGGCATCGAGATCATCAGGACTACCGATGTTCGCGGCAATTTCAACGTGTTTCCCATCTTTTGAAACACTTGGTTTATTCACAAATTTTGACCAAATTGCAACTTGTTTCTCATAGTGCTCTTGCTTGGCACGATATTCTTCGATTTCAACATCCGTCGGACGAATAATAACCGTACCCGTCAATCCATCCAATATAACAAGGTCTCCATCGTTCACTTCATCGGTGATATGTTTGGTTCCTACGATTGCAGGAATCTCTAAGCTGCGAGCCATAATTGCACTATGGCTCGTTCGGCCACCGATGTTGGTGATGAACCCTTTGACGTACGTTTTGTTTAATTGTGCGGTATCACTTGGTGTTAAATCATGAGCGACAACAATTACTTTCTCATTAATTAACGATGGATCATTGAGCGGAACATCCAATAAGTGAGCAATCACACGACGACGGACGTCTTTGACATCCAAAGCTCGTTCTTGGAAATATTCGTTATCCATACCTTCAAACATCGCAATGAACATCTGACAAACATGGTCGTATGCATATTCAGCGTTAACGTGCTCTTCTTCTATTTTTTCTTGAACTTGACGCATAATTTCTGGATCTTGAGCAATTTGAATATGTGCATCAAAGATCATCGCATGTTCTTCATCCATACTTATTGCGGTTTGTTCACGGATTGTCTGCAGTTCTTTTGATGTCGTCTTTATGGCGTTTTCAAGGCGTGCAACTTCATTCTTGACATCAGTTATTGATTGTTGTTCAATGGTTAAATCAACTTCAATCAGCTTGTATACCGGATAAATAGCAATTCCTGCACTAGCGCCGATACCACTGTATTTCATAGAAATTCCCCCCGTATTTTTTTATCTTCTGCTAAAACTTTTTTCAATGTTTCATCATCGGATACCAAGGTATTGACGTATCCACCCTTTAAGATCGCGTGAATTCCCGCCCATTTTGTTGGACCACCAGCAATTAGCATAATCTGATTGTTACGGATACTGTCGGTCTTAATCCCGATAATATTATCATTAATTGGATGATTGATAAATTGTCCATTTTGATCAAAGAAATGGGCACATAGATATCCTTGAGCACCTAAGTCTAGTAGTTCTTTCCGACTTTTTGGATCGACATGGGCGTCCCATATCCGTTGTGGTAAACTACTATTTACAACCCCAATACTCGTTACAATGAAGTCACAATCATCGATCATCGTAATCGTATTTTTAATAATGGGGTTTTCCATTAATATTTTTCGAGTTTGTACATCATTGATATAGAGTGGTGATGGTAATGAGTAATACGTACCATTGACCTTTTGGCTAAATTCATACCCAATACTTAGGTATTCTTGGGATTCATCCCCATATTCAACGGCACCAAATAACTCCACAATTTTAATGTCTTTCATGTTTTTCGGCTTAAAGGCATCGACCATAGCTTTTACCGTACGTCCCCAACTCATCCCAATTTTGACCCCATCTTTGATGTAATATTTCAGCTCATTTGCAGCAGCTTTCCCAATTTGTCGGATTGTTTCCTCTTCGCTGGAAAGAGTTTTTACAACGATGACGTTACTTACTCCAAAACGATGTTGGATTTGCTTTGCAACACGATTAATATCATCACTATCGTAATTAATCTTAATATCAACGATGTTTAAATCCCGTGCTTTCTTTAGCAAACGCGATACTTTTGGTCGCGACATAAACATCTCTTTAGAGATTTCGGTTTGGGTTTTACCTTCGAGGTAATACATGACTGATATTTCTACCAGTAAATCACGATCCTTTGTATCCATTGTTATTCATCACCTTTTTGTTGGCCATAATAAGCGTTTTTTCCATGTTTTCTAAAATAGTGTTTATCCAGTAAGTATTGTGGAACGGGTTCTGCTTTTGGATTAATTGCCACCGTACGATAGGCCATTTTGGCAACCTCTTCTAATACTTTCGCATTATGGACAGCATTCTCTGGACTGTGTCCCCAGGTGAATGGTCCATGATGACCAACAAGAATCCCGGGAACTTCTAGTGGTTGGATCGCTTGTTGTCTCAGTGTTTCAATAATAACTCGTCCGGTATTGATCTCATAATTAGAAGTTACTTCATCTTGCGTTAACTCGCGTGTACATGGAATTGGCCCATAGAAATAGTCTGCATGGGTTGTACCGTAGGGAGTAATCCCAGTTTGTGCTTGTGCAAAACTGGTTGCCCACATACTATGCGTATGGGCGATGCCACGCAAAGACGGATATTCTTTGTATAGTTCAAGGTGTGTCGGCGTGTCACTGGATGGGCGCATCGACCCTTCGATGATTTGTCCATCTAGATCGACAACAACCATATCTTCAACTTTCATTGTATCATAATCAACACCACTTGGTTTAATTATCACATATTTGGAATCGGGATCATACCCAGAGACATTTCCCCATGTGTAAATAACCAATCCTTGTTGAACTAGTTCCAAATTGGCTTTAAATACAATTTCCTTTAACGTTTCTAGCATCGAATCACATCCTACTTTGAAGCCACAACCGGGCTTCTTTGATTTCCATGATACTGTCTTCTTTGGTATACGATTTATCATTATCAGCCCACATCTCAACTAAAAATGGTTTATCATATTGCAAATCACGTAAGGTATTGAACAGTTTCCAAAACTCAACCGTGCCTTCCCCAAAAGGTACGCATTTAAATACCCCGGGTTTCGTATCTTTCAAATGAATAGCCTCGATGTATTGGGAACCGAGTCGCAACTCACTTGAAGGATCATCCGACCATTGACTTAAGTTCCCTAAATCTGGATAAATCCTCAGATTAGGTGAGTTGATTAATCGCACATATGATAGTGCTCTAGAAATAGTCCCAATCAAATAAGTATCCATTATTTCAATTGTTAACATAATGTTGTATCGCTCTGCAAGATGTGCAGAATACTGTAGTCCTTGAACAAATCGGTTCAGTGATTCTTTTGTACTATCTTCATAATATACATCATATCCAGCCAGCTGAATATTGGTAATTCCTAGATCTTTGGCCAGAATAATCGCCTGCTCCATGATGTCTTTGGCAAGTTGTCGAATTTGTGGATCTTTTGAACCAAATGGAAAGCGACGATGACCTGAAAGACACATTGAAATCATCTTCATGTCGTACTTTTTGAGTACATTCCGTAATTCTTGTCGTTGCTCTTTACTCCATTGTAATCTCTTTAGACGAGCATCACTTTCATCAATACTGAGTTCAATGAAATCGTATCCCGCTGCTTTGGCAATTTGAATTCGTTCTTCCCAGTTAAATTGAGTTGGGATTGCTTTTTCATAGATCCCAATCCAATTATCTGTTAATCGCATAATATCAACCCCAAATACGTTTTATTTCATCTTTAAAAGCTTGGGCAGCTTGTGCTGGATCGTCCGCATTACGGATGCTTCTGCCACCGATGACTCCGTGAATTGGAAATTCTTTAAAGAGATGCAAATCCGATGCTTTCAGTCCACCGGTAATGGTAACTTTAAAGCCCATATCACATAATTTTCCGATTTTTTCAAAATCGGTTGGTCCCCATGTTTTGCCAGCTAATTCTGCATCACGACTTCGATGATAGACAACTTGGGTAATGCCATTGTCATACCACTGTTGTGCTTCTTGATAGGTCCAGTCCCCATACAGTTCAACTTGTACATCTTTGTATTCCCCATATTGAGAACCTACGTTTTTCATCGCGATCATGGTGTTGATATCGGCACTACAAATTGCTGTCATAATATCAGCACCTGCTCCAAAACATAGTTCTGCAAGGGTTTTACCCGCGTCGGCACCTTTGATGTCATCGAGGACAATCTTATCGGGATATAGTTCACGCATCGTTTTTGTTGCTTGAATCCCTTCTGCTACATGTAAAATCGTTCCTACTTCTACGATATCAATAATGTGGCCATAAAGTTTTACACTATTGATTGCATCCTCTAATGTCGTATTATCCAATGCGACTTGTAATAATGGTAACGCCATATTCTCTTCCTCCTTGGTTAATGACAAAGCGACGTAAAACAAGGTGTTTTCGTCGCTTTGGTTTGTGTGCATTATAAATCCAATGCTGCAGTTACTTTTTCTTTGATTTCTTTGGCACTTAGTAGATTAATTAACCCAACGACTTTGCAACTATCCGGTACATTTGAAAACTCTTTTGTAAGTTGTTGAGGTACGAGTACCAAATCATACATTTTTGCACTACCTTTTGCTTGTCCAACACTGGCGTGATCGACTTTGAATTGCAAGTTCATTTCCCGTAGTACTTGTTCGATACGCATTTTAATGATTTGGCTACTACCCATACCATTACCACACGCTGCTAATACTTTTAACATACACTTTCTCTCCTTTATAATAGTGATTTAAAAGGCAAATCATCGTCGTTCATAAAAGCATCTTTGAATCCGCGTGGATGATGATATTGAATTCGTAATCGGTCTTGTGGGTAGACGAATTTACCTCCTACTTCCCAAATAAATGGTGTGAATTCATATTGTAAACGATGTTTCCGCATATTCCATAATACAAGTATTTCATTGGGATCCGCCATAAAGTTGGTCCAAATATCATGGTGAATCGGAATCACAACATCAGTTTTTAAACTTTCGGCCATCCGCAAGATGCCCATAGCCGTCATTTTGTCGGTCATCCCGCGTGGGTTTTCACCAAAACTACCTAATGCAACGTCTATTTTATGTTCATTTCCATGTTTTGCATAATAGTTTGAATAATGGGAATCCCCACTATGATACACATTTCCACCAGGGGTTTTAAACAAATAGTTTACTGCCAGTACATCCATGTCTTGAACTATTTTTCCTTTTAAGGTAACACCTTTTGGTGCGGTTACCAATTCGGTCCGATCAAAGGATTCTAAAACGACGATTTCAACGTCTTTTACTTTGACAACATCACCCGGTTTCACGGTTTGGAGACGGTCTTCAGGCACACCCCATTCACGCCATAAATCCGTACATGCTTTTGGACCGATAAATGGTACTCCAGGGCAGTTTTGAACAACAGCTGCGGCAACATTTTCATCAATGTGATCACCGTGATCATGTGTTGACATCACGGCATCCAACTCTTTAATCGCAAATGGATCAATCACAACTGGTACGGCCCGTAAGTTCGGTTGTAATATTTTTGCACCAACAGCTCTTGTATGTTGATGCCAATCTTTCATAAATGGTACCGTTTGGGTACGTTTCCCACTTTTTACCCATAGATCTAAGAGAATGTTAGTATTCCCTTCGGTTTTCAACCACATTCCCGTACATCCAAGCCACCACAAGGCAACACTACCTTTTGGGACTTGTTCGTTCTCAATTTCTTCATTGAGCCAGGTTCCCCATTCCGGGAACGTACTTAATATCCACGACTCGCGTGTTATGGTATCTATTTTAGCCATCATTTCCTCCTATTTAAACACTGCAAGCAAGTCTTCTGCAGTGGTCGCATTCAATATTGTTTCAACCTTATCATCATCCCCTAAAATCGTTACGAGTGCCTGAATCATTTTTAAATGCGTATCCGAACTGACACAACTTAAGGTCACAAATAAGCGTGCCTCATGTTCTTTTTGATTAGAAAATTGAACTGGTTTTTGGGTCACCATCACGCTGAATCCAACCTTGTTACTCCCCGCTTCTGGACGGGCATGTGGCATTGCAATGTTTGGTGCAATGACGATATATGGTCCATACGTATGAACCGATTCAATCATCGCATCCACATATGATGGTTCAATGTATCCTTGTTCGAGTAATCCTTTGCTAGAAACAGTAATCGCTTCTTCCCAGGAATCAAATCCATTCGCAAAGGTAATCAATTCTTTGGTTAAGACAAATCCATCAATCATAGTCGTCACTCCTTCTTAATTGTATTGTATTATAATCATGCACATTTGTTAATTATTAATTTATTATTGAACATTTGTTCACTATAAATTGGCAAACACCCATTGAGCGAACCCATCTTCATTATTGGTTGATGTGACATAATCAGCTACATCTTTCGCATGTGCGGTTGCATTCCCCATCGCAATGCTTGTTCCAGCGATTTGTAGCATGCTAATATCGTTTTCTTGGTCTCCGAAAACAACAACATCTTCCAAAGCTATATGGTAATGCTCCGCAAGTTTTTTTAACGCTTCTCCTTTGGTAACTCCAATTGGATTAATATCAAGGAATCCGCTTTGGGATGTTGCAATGGTAAATTGATCATATTGTTCCAATAGCGTTTTTGTTTTTTTGTAAACATCTTGATTGTGCTCAATTAGCAATATTTTTTGTACATGATAATCGTTAACAATGGTATCGATATCACGAATGTCTTCAAAAATACTTCGCCCATTTTCTGGTAGTTTCTGATTTCGTTCTAAAAAGAAATCTACACGAAAATTAGGCTTGCTAATGATTTTATCTTTTGTATAACACATCCAGATAATGTTCTCTTGTTCACAGTACTCAACAATTCGACGAACGTCTTCTTTCGCAAGAGACTGCTCATACAGTCGTTTTTCTTGAAACGGATGTCCAACAACGCTCCCATTGTACATAATCAGTGGTTCATTTAAACTCAGTAGTTCGATATACTCTTTCACAAGTTGATCGGGTCGACCTGTTGCAACGGTGAAATGGATACCTTTATTCCGTAAATATTCAATTGCTTGTTTATTTTTATCCGATACAGATAAGTCACTTCGAAGAAGTGTTCCATCCATATCCGCTACGACCATTTTCGTCATGATATATCACCTCAATATCCATTATATAGCAAATCCCAAGACATTGTCATCTTGGGATTTACTAAATTCACTGAAAGAAAGTGTTTATAACTCTTCACGCATTGTTGTGAAATACGTATCTTTGTGTCGACGATATTGTAGTTGTGGGATGACTAACATTAATGGGATTAACAAGATTGGAACGATAATTCCAGCAACGCTTGTTAATAATGTCGTACCAGACCATAAGGTAGCCCAGTCAAACATACCCATCCAACCAACGATTAGTGGTGAATCAACAAGTACCGTTAATACAGCTGCAGATCCAAGAACTTGGATGATTCCCGAGAAGAATGGAATGATTGCAGCGGCACGACGCCCACCAGCTTTAGCAGCAAAGATGGCTAATGTACCATTATCAAAGAATAGTGCGATAAATCCAGCGATGATTAAGATTGGACTGTTCAATAAGATTAATAATCCGATCGCTAACATTTGTCCAAAGAAACCAAAGATGAATCCAAACATAACAGCATTTGGTGCGAAACCAAAGGTTACAGCACAGTCTACTGCAGGTACAGAACCTGGTAACAATTTGTTACTGATTCCTTGGAATGATTCGGTTAATTCGCTAACGAACATCCGAACACCCATTTGGATAATCGCAATGTATACAGCGAAGTATGCGGTTTTTTCAAATACGTACGTTACAAAGAAATATTTTGTATCATCATAGGCAAAGTTCGATGGACCGACAATGAACATGATCGTACCGACGAAGATTGTCATGATTAGTACATTGGCAACAATGTTATCATTTAAGATGGATAACCAACCTGGGAATTCCATGTGGTCGACACCTTTTTCTTTGTCCCCAATTTTACCAGCGATTTTATACGCAATCCAAGAACCAAACATTTGTTGGTGTCCGATGGTAAATCCTGCCCCATCGGTTACTTCATTGGTTGCTTCAATAATCAAGTTCGAAGCGACAGCCCAATACGTACCGATCAATAATCCAGATACGATTACTACTGGCCATGTTACAGCTACCCCCATAGCTCCTTCTAATACCCAGTACAATGCCCATAGTAATACGGCTGATTGTTGGTACATAATGTGTCCAGTGATGAATAATGTTCTGATTTTCGTGTATTTACGGAATCCTACGTAAAAGATGTTCAAGATAAACGCGATAATCATAACATACCCAACATATTGGAGCGAACTAACAGTATCGAGCATTTCCGTTGCAGATGTTTGTCCATAATACGGATCAATAACAAGCGCAGTAATACCAAATTTTGCTGTTAATGCTTCAATGATTGGACGGAATGTTCCAACTAGACCTCCGGTCCCTACTTGTAAGATTTTAAAACCAACATAGGTTTTAATAAATCCACCAAGTGATGTGTACCATTTTTTTCCGAGTAACATGTACCCAATAAATACAACGGTACCTAATAACAGTGGTGCTTGTCCTAGGAACTTGTTAATAAATCCTAAGAAAAAATCTAGAAACCAATCCATTTAAAAATTTCCTCCATATAGTTTATTTGCGTTTTGGAAACGCTTTACTTATGTCCTATTATGCGATAGGTGTAAAATTTTGTAAATATTAATTGGCTAAATGAACAAATGTTCACTTTAATTGAAATTAATTATAAATAAAAAAATTCTAAATAGTTTGAAGTTCAAATAAAAAACACCACTGATGTGGTGTTATTCAATGATTAAACTGTCAACTAAGAAATCAATGGTTTTCCGGTAGACAACTTCACTATCGACTGCACTGTCGTTTAGTGCGGCTTTCACTTGTTCGATACCCATGTTGTATTGATCGGCGATTTCTTGGTATTTTGCTTCGCGTTCTTCGTCGGTTGCTTGAATGTTCTCTTCCTTACTAATTGCCTCAACAACTAAGTTGTAGGATAGAGAGCGTTTCGCATCTTTCCGTAAGTTCTTTTCAAAATCTTCTTTGGATACGCCGCTAAACTGCAGATACGTTTCCAAATCCAAGTTGTATTGTTTTGCTTGTTGGGCAACATTATCCATCAGGCGATTTTTTTCATCTTCAACCATTTCTTCGGGTAGTTCAAAGGTTGCATTATTGGTCGCTTCGGTAACAGCAAAATCGACACGTTCGTTTTTGTTTTTGGTAACCAATGCTTCTTCCAAAGTTTTCTTGGTGTCCGCTTTGAGATCATCTACGGTTTCAATACCTTCTTTGTCTAGTTCTTTGACAAAGTCGTCATCAAGTTCCGGTAGTTCACGTACTTTCATTTCATGAAGTTTGACTTTAAAAATAGCGTCTTTCCCTTTTAAGTTCTCGGCTTGATAGTTTTCAGGGAAGGTGACGTTGATATCTTTTTCTTCACCGATAGCCATACCGACCATTTGATTTTCAAATCCAGGAATGAATTGGCCACTGCCAATTTTTAGTTCGTAATTTTCGGCTTTTCCACCGTCAAATGCTTCACCATCAACAAATCCTTCAAAATCAAAGATTGCCGTGTCGCCATTTTCTAAGTTTCCTTCTTCTTTCAGTACTAATTCTGCGTTTTGTTCCAATAATTTAGCAATTTCTTTAGCGATGTCATCTTCACTGACTTCTTCGCTTTGTTTCGCGAATTTTAACCCTTTGTATTCGCCTAATGTTACTTCTGGTTTAACGGCAACTTCAGCGACATATGTGAATGGTTCACCACGTTTCACTTTGGTGATGTCCAAATCAATTTTCGGTTGGGCAACGACTTCAATACCGTGTTCGGTTACAGCATTGATATACGTTTCTTGTAAGACATGATTAATTGCTTCTTCATAGAGTGATTCGACACCGAATTTTTGTTCGAATACACTCCGTGGTACTTTTCCTTTACGGAATCCTTTGATTTCGACATCCTCTTTCATTGCGTCAAAGGCATGATCGAGTCCATGTTCGAAATGATGGGCTGATACTTCAATCTCAATCCGGACTTTACTTCCTGAGATTTTATCAACTTTTGCCATGATTGTTCCTCCTAATATTCTGATAATCAATTTATTATAACATAATCACTATAAATGTAAACCAATTCGTTATATCTTTCGCAGTTGATTCAGGATTTCAACCATAGCCCAGGTATCCTGTTGACAATACTGGATTAATGCCGCTTGCATATTCCGTAAATCATCCGCATCGAATTTGGGGTAGCTGGCGTATGCATAGACCGCTTCCATCCCGTTTCCAACCGTCATTCCTTGATACGTTAAATCGCTGAATATGGGTAATACTTTTTTGATGGAATAGCTTCCGACAAGATCCTCGTGATAGTAATTTACTGTCTTTGCACGATCGGCATCATACCCTAAGCCTTCGTATAGTTTACTGTTGGTTTTAATGATATGCATTAAGTCAAATAAGCGTTCATTGATCGCCAGAAGTTTCTCACTGTAGGCAGGGAACAACTCCGCCAACTCTTTGATCCGTGTTTTTTCGAAGGCTTGATTGTATACCATTACACTTCCAGTATCGCCAATAGATTCACACAGTAAACGGACCAACTCCTCGCGATTATCCTCATGATTACGGCTTAAATACTCGTAATGATCGGCAATTTTATCACATGATCCTGGTGTTGTTTCAATGTGAAGACTAAATTGAAACAGGCTTTGCATATAGGGTTTTTCCCCACGGAATCGTGGTAAGGGACAGGGGAAACTTTCAAAGTCCAAATGATAGATGGGGTATTCAATTTCTGCGATACCATCGCGAATTTTATCGCGATCAACAAATGGTTTATGGGTAATCGCACAATCGCGTTGAATTTGATTGTTACGGCGGGATAACCATTCATGAGGTATGTCTTCCATTGTCCGGAAGCCCTCTTCAATCAACTCAAAGACATCGTATTTATTCCCGGCTTCATCTTTGAAACCGTGATGTTTATCGATGTATTGGAGGATGTTATTGGTTTTGGGAAATTGATCGTAACATAGGTCCTTGAATACACATTCTCGTTGTTTTTTTAATTGACAATGTTTCCCGAGACGAACTCGATCTTCGTTATCGTTTTTAATCCGTTCAATAATCACATCAATGTCTCGTTCAATTTTTGGTTGCAGTTCTTTGGTAAGGATACTGACATCTATAAAGCGTATACTATCATTGGTATACACGGGTTCACCTTCAAAATACGTTCCATCAAAGACATATTCATGGTTTAACACGCCTAAATAGTATTTTGCATTGGACAAATCCGCTTCAATCACAAAACGTTGGAATGCCAAGTCATAGACATAAACACCCTCATCGGAAAATCGTTCTAATAATCGTTGTCGTTTCCGATTGTATTTCTCATTGGCACACAACTCTGGATTACGTTCTTCACGTAAATGTAAGATTCCATCTTCATAGAGTTCGAAAATCGGGTATTGAATCCGATCTTCGGTATAGGCCATACTCATATATTTATTCGATGTGGTTCCTTTAACTTCGACAATATTGACATGATGGTCTTGTTTGTTGTAGATATCGACATAACACATCAAGTTAAATCCATTATGGTCGCGCAGAAACAATTTTTGCTCACCATATTCGGTACCGTATCGTGTTTGACCCTGCCATTCACTCATGATCTTCCGGGCTGCTAGAACCTCGATTTTAGTAAAGTATGGCATCATTACCTCAAGATGTTCCAAATCCGGAGATAGCACATCATCATCGATATCGATAGCACTCGAACCGAGTCCGTCGATAATATCATAATAACGATCTAATAACGCATCATCAAAATCTTTACGCTTGTAAATATGATTGAGCGCAGGATATCGATTGCATCGAATATATTCCATAAAAGCACTTTTGGTTATGTTCATTCGGTTCATAGGCATCTCCTTATATACTGTTAATCAATCCTAAAAATTCACGATCGTGGATATTTCCTCCATGTTCATGAAGTGTTCGATTGGTACTAAGTTCAGTCATCAAATTTTCTATTGTCACCCATCTTGTTAGCAAGTTTACTTCTTTCTCTAGTGCAGTAAGGGAAGTTATATTTGTCGAGTTAACATAATCACATTTAAAATATATCGACGTGTAGCTATTGCCATCAAAGTGTTCAATAACTCGGACCATTTCCACTGGATTCGTTACGATTACTCCAGTTTCTTCCTTTACTTCACGGATGACACATTCTGTGATCGTTTCCCCAGGTTCTAATCCACCACCTGGTAAGGAAGTGATATCCCACTTCTCATCATACACAGTTAGTATTTTACTGTCGTGTAATACCACAGCTCGACAGCCGATACGCATGGTGTTATTGACAATATCCTGTGATTCTAAATTTCCATCAAATACTTCAATTTTCATATCATCACCCTATCAAAAATGCAGTATTACACTGCATTTGTCATCATTTCTTCAATTTTATCTTGGAGGTCGTTTACCCGAAACGGTTTTAACATGTAATTTGTGGATCCAAGTTCAATGACATCCATTACTTGATCTTTGTTTTCAATCTTAATCAGCGTAAGTACCATAACATCTTTGGTTGCCTTAGTCTCACGGATTTGAAGTAAGGTTTCCCGGCCGCTTTGAACCGGCATGTTCCAGTCCAAAACAATCAACTTTAAATCCGATAAAGTTGGGGCAATCTCCATGCCTTGTTTTCCATTCTCAACACC
Organism: Candidatus Xianfuyuplasma coldseepsis; assembly: GCF_014023125.1. Classification (GTDB taxonomy): domain Bacteria; phylum Bacillota_I; class Bacilli_A; order Izemoplasmatales; family Izemoplasmataceae; genus Xianfuyuplasma; species Xianfuyuplasma coldseepsis. The sequence goes on along the minus strand of NZ_CP048914.1, from coordinate 1,706,433 downwards.
GACAAATTGATGGTGTAAATCTTCGACACAGTCCTGTACTACTTTGCGAATTGTATCGGAGTTATCCATACATAAAATCGTTGCCATAGGCTGTCCTCCACAAGTTTATTTCTTCATACATATTGTATCATATGGAGAAATAATTGAAAAGGATTACAAAAAAAACTACTCGTCGGAGTAGTTTTTATTTGAGAAAGTTGATTTTCTTGGCATTCACGTGTTCTTGTAGTTTTGTTTTAATGAACTCAATCGCATCATTTGGGACGTCGCGTTTGACAATCACACTACCGCTATCTTTTGAGACAAATACATATAAATAGTCCTCTGTTTCAGACGCACTGTAAAAATTCATCCATGGTGTTTCAATTTTTTGGCCCGATACATTATACGAAAATCCATTGTCATCAACGGTGTACGACATATCGAAATTTCCCGGGTTTTTATCATATCGTTTTCCCGCATTATAGCGCGCAAACAAAATCGATAAAATCATAACAAGTACCAATCCAAGTCCAATAAATGTAAAGGTGAAATCTTGTGTTCCAGTGATGAATGGAGCGACTGCTAGATACCCAATCCCAATCGTAAAGAAGATTAAGTTGGTTGGTTTAAAGATGTTCATTCGTAAGTGATTCATTAAAAAAGCGATGTAATCTTCACGTGTCACGTGTTGGTTAAAATGATATTCCATACATATGACTCCTTTCTATAATCAAGTGTATTGTATCACAAAATGAATCGTTTTCAATGCATTTGTACGTCAAACAATAAAAAAGACGATAAACGTCTTTTTGGTTTATTACAGAAAATCCACTTCCATGTATATTTGCCCTTGAACGAACTCGATAATACGACTATGTCGTTTGGTTACATTATTCACGTCTTTTAACAACACCAACAGGTCTTTAATCGATTCCACTGGGATCGATTGGTCATGAATAAAGGTAATGATTGTCTCAATGGTGATGTCTTTGTTCGCATAGTTCTGAAATCGTTTAATATCGCTTTTTAACAACTTTATTTTATGTGTACGAATGTGCTTTTTTAATATCCGAGCTTCATCAAACGTAATTTTTCCATCGTCTTGTTGCAACATGTAAATCAACGTCATAATCTGCAATTCCGCCTTGTGAAGGATATCTGTATATACATCTCGTACGGGCTTATTTGACGGTAAGAAATCGGTATTATAGTTCGTTTTGGATTCTTGGTATTGATTATTATCAATCATTACTGCATCTGTCTTTGGAACTATTTGGGTCCCAAATGCTGCATTCCGTTGTGCACTATTTTTAATCGCTCCATGATGAGAGGTTGCCTGTTTCTTATTCGAAGCAACCTCAACAACAACCTCTAGTAAAATTTCCAATAAATCAAATATAATATCGCTCATTTCATTCTCCTTGTTGTACCGATCGTTATTCTTGTTAAAAGTGCATATAAAAACGACATGCAACATCCCTAACGATATTATACCTCATCCAGTAATAAATGAAAAGATATGTTGAATAACCCTTTTGTTCCAAACGATTACATCAAATATTAAAAAGGATTGAAAAGAAGTTCATCCTTCCTTATAATAAAAGTATATTAACCCAAGGAGGAAGTCATGAAGAAGTTTTATAGTGTGTTAGGTTCAATTTTAGGATTCTTAATTATTTTATTATATGCATTCAAAAACCTTCAAGCATTAATTGGTTTTGAATTTGATGGTATGGAAGATATTTTAGGTTATTTCAATCTTGTACAACAATATCTTGTCTATGCACTTGCTGGATTAGCCGGAATGGAGTTTGTGGCTGGTAAGAAACTTATCGCGGCAATATTCTTCATAATCTTGGCATTTGTTGTTGTCAGTACCTTCTTCCCCGATGTCGTCAATAGCGTCATGTAAATTATTACGTTAAAACCGCAACCTCTACCGGTTGCGGTTTTTATTATTGTGAACGGAAGGATAGATATAGTCTGCCCGAGTTAATGGCTCGTATGTTCTATAATAAGTTACTTCATTCAATCTCCAAATACCATCCCACAGTGCGTCATGATTGACGTTGTATTGGTTACGATCACGTTGTTTTCCAGCAGCAATGGCACGATCTAAATCACAGTCAATCCATATGGTGTAATCAACATAGGGATCTAATTCATCCCGCAACAGACCAACACCTTCGATAATCAGATATTTGCGTATATCCAATTGTTTATACAAAGACAGCGAAGGATTGTCCCAGTTATACGCTGTATATCGTGACGGTATCTTCTGTTTGTATGGAATGATTACATCTTTAATTAGCCGTTTAAAATCATAACAATCCCAGTTAACATAATCTTTAATATTCCGGTAGAAATCATCACTTGAGACAATCGTGCATTCGATATGGTGTGCAATCGTCTCAGCTAATGTGGTCTTCCCCGATCCGCCATATCCACTGATAAAAATGATTGAACTGGGTGGTAACTGTTGTAGTTTCTCGATAAAATCCATAATCCACCTTCTTTCGATAGGTTTTCTTCATTATAGCATACTCATGGAATCAACGATAAAAATAAAAAGGCCACATGGGCCTTTTCTAGATTTTCCACTTGCTGACATATGGAAAACGTTCTTTTAAAATATGACGTAAGACTAAATAACTAATACTGAATATGGTATGAACTAATAAATAGTATAGTGCGACTTGGATAAAGAAGAAATCGACTTTGGTAAAATAGAAAAAGATATAGAAGATGGCAATGATATGCGCTCCAACTATAACATATACCCATCGTTTATAATAATCGAGAAAAAAGGCAATGACATCAATTAATAAGGAAACGCCAATGACAATCCAATCAATATATGCTGGAATGAGGGTTAAATCACCATTTTTGATATATTGAAACAGGGGCAATATAATCCCGATTTCAACCAATGCAACCACAATCGATACATTTCCCGCTTCATAGTTTTGATCAATGATGTACCCTTTTAACAAGAAGTAAATCGGGGGAATCGTGATAAAGCTAATACCGATAGCTAGTGGTGCAATCACGATAAATGCCATGATGTACGGTAGTTCTGTAGCCTCATGTAAGATATAACTGAATAAACCCAGTAATAATAAATACGCAAATATGTTTCGATTCATCGATAATCCACTCCTGTTATCATGTAAGCATGTACCCTATTATAACAAAAAAAGACCACTTTTGGTCTTTTTATTTCTGGAATGTTAAATATGATATCCATCTTAAAAGTTAAACACACTTTTTATATCCAATGCTTCTTCATCATCAGGATACAAATCAAGATATAAATCTAAAAATGCTTTTGCAGTCGTTTGTTCTTCGGCTACGATCATCTGATAGATGAGATTCATTAAATCATATGGATCAATTTCATAGGTTGATTGTGGATCAGCAACCATCATACGCGCATATTGAATTGCTTGTTGTAAACCCGATTGATGAAATATATCTGCAATCTTGATAATCCAGGAAACACGCGGTTGTTGCAAAGGTGTATTGGTGATCACATGCGCCATCGCATGCGCCAAGTGATGATGGGCAAAGGACTCTTCATTAAGAAGCACGACAGCAGAAATATCACGAGTTGGAAACATCATATAAAATCCGGAAAATCCAAATCCCATTCCACCATGGCTGAAGACTACTTCTTGTTCAAAGTGACCGATGTTAATGCCCAACCCGGTAGCTTCATAAAACGGTGGATACGAGCGATTCGAATGACTTGTTGTCATTTGTTGAAACGTGGATTTCGATATGATTTTATCAATATTTCGATACAAATTTAACATGTCACGGATGGTGGTATGCATAAAACTGGATGGTGCATCAAAGGCATTATATGGATACGTTTTGCTGATAGTTAGTGCGGGAATACGTACATACGGCATTGCTAGATGATTCTTATCTGTCGGCTTTGAAAAATAACTGTGATGCATAGATAGTTGTTCCAGTACTGTCTTCATGTACGTTGTAAACGGCATATGTGTTACTTCTTGAATTATCATACCGAGGATATCGTATCCTAAATTACTATATTTAAATTGTACTCCAGGACTAGATATGGTAACCGGATGTAAGTTAACATAAGTTTTCCAATCCATTTTCGGTTCGTGCAAAAGTTCAACATATTCTTTCAGTGTGAAATCTGGTAAACCTGATCGATGATTTAGCAGCATTGTAACGGTTATTTCGTGTTCTTTCTTATCTGGTAAATGTAATTCAGGTAGATAAGAAACAATCGGAGCATCAATGTCGATAACACCTTGTTCATGAAGCTGCAAGACTGCCAACGCCACGACAAATTTACCGATGGATGCTACACAGAAAACAGAATCGTGATTGACTAGATGATGGGGGTCATCATCCAGTTTACCATGATAGATTTCAATTAGATTTTTGTCAATACTTCCGATTCCAAGTGCCAGTCCAGGAATCTTCCATGATGCAACCATTGTTGCAACAAAGGTCTCTAACTCGTGTAAATCCATTCTATTACGTGCCACTTCGAAACTCACTGTTGATTATAGTTCATCAGTGTGACGAGACACTTCAAGAAAAAATGCTCTTCCGTATTTTCAGGAAATTTCTTATAACAGTCTTCAGGATTTAATATGATCTTACCTTTATAGTATTTTTTTAACAATTTGTATTCTATGTTGATGTTTTTTAACGCATTTGATGTCAAATCAAAGGATAACTCACCCTGCTGTTCCATCTTGTTCAGTTCATTACCAAGATAATCATACGCTCCACGGATATCACGAACTTCTATCGTAATCAAGCTACCAAATAATCGACTCATTTCTTCTGTCATGTTATTCACCTCTTCTTTATTATAACAAAAAGACCAATTATGGTCTTGATATTTATGATATTTATATAATACAACCCTGTTGTTATACTAATCATGATGTGCTTCTTCATCATGGTTTCCGCCTCCATTGAATATCTGAAATATAGCGTATCCTACTTATTTTGTACTTTTTTCTCTCGATGAACATTATAAATCCCCCAATGTTTCTCCGGTTCATCAGGATGTTGGCGTCCCTTCCATGGTTCATCAAACGCTTCAAATAAATAGATCAAGACATCATTTTGTTGTCCCCAAGCTGTGATTTCTTGATTGTATTGCTCCTGATTTGTGATAGTCGCATCTTCAATCTTAATCCGACTACCATGACTTTTTGTCGGCCATCCGGTTTCGGTGATAATACAGTACTTATCTGGATATTTGGACTGAACTTCGTTGTAGTTTTTAATGGCGGTATTGAGGGCATTTTCAATTGGTTCTCCTTGCCAAACAGGATACGTGTGAAGACTGATAAAGTCGACAGTATCCGCCAACTCCTCAAGTCCCTCCACCCAGTGTTGGTACTCCTCACAAAAGGTTACGGGTGTATTCGTTTTTGCCTTAATCTCCTTCGCAACTTCAACCAATCGCTGTTCAGAAATACGATTATTATTCCACATACTTCTTGTTTCGTTACCAATCGATACCGCAGAAATGAGGTCTTCATATTGATTGGTTAAGGAAATGATTTCCTGTACCAATGTGGTATTCTGTAATCGGTGTTGTTGTAATACTTCATCGGGATATGTCCAAAAGAACGGATGATCCACATGATTCACTTCGGCTCGTAAAAACAATCCCATCATAATGTTGAAATTTAAATTATTCTCTCTAATCACCTCTAATACGCGATATGCATGTGGTGAACAATCATATAACCGTAAATAAAAATAGTCATTCTCTAAGATTCGTAAATCCTCAAGAATTTCGTCTTTACTTGGATACGCTTCTGTTAGTGGCGACTGATTCTCGCGATACCCGGAATAGTTAATCGCTCGATCGTACTTGAATGTCTTCATTCAAATCACTCCTATTCCGTTTCAACATATAGCAAAACCAATTCGATATGAGAGATGAGCCCAATTACATTGATCCATACCATTATCCGTTTTTCAAAGCGGGTCCCGAGGAGTTGCATAACAGTTCCCAGCAACCAAAATAAAGCGAGCAGTGAGGATGCTATTAGGTATATAACGCGTGTCCGAAATGCCGGAAATACCTTCGCTGATAGGACATACACAAACAACACACCAAGGACAACGATACTAACTTGTGATTGTTTCTTTTGTTCCTCAAAACTAGAACTTCTCCCACCATTAACATCTTGAAATGGAATTTTTTTCATCAACACAAGAACATGTGTTCCAATACTTAATATGTAAAAAAGAGACGCTAGAATAAAGATGATACTAGTTGGTAAAATCATACCGATCAACTCCTTATTTTTTGTTGTAGATTTGTTTATTACTCTCTACGGTAAAAAGAACAAGAACAGCTCTGTACTCGCTAGTACATACGCAATAAAGCCACAAATCAATACATAAAGCAACAATGTGATAATAATCGCTTTTGGTGTTTTCGCTTTCCGCAAAATATTATAGTCCGAATCGCCAATAAAGCGAGCAAAGAATACGGATACAACTATGTACACAAAGACAAACACAATATAGGTTTCCGATAGATGATAGGGATCTGGTTCATCCGGTAAAAGGAAGATTCCCAATATAAGAAAAGCACTACACACAAAGATTTTGATATCTAAAGGTGCTTTCATCAACTTTTTCATTGTCCCATCTCCTTCTACATTATTATACCAAAAAAAGACCATTTCTGGTCTCTTGTTTTTCCGAATCTCCCGGAGAAAATTGAATCCCGTATAGAAGACTCAGAAGGTTATTAATTTTAATAAGTTGTTGATACTCCAAGTAGACATGGCACTACTTGTTTCAATTACTTATTTAATACTATAAGAAAAAGACCATATAAGGTCTTTATTTTGTGTAATTATGTGCCTAATACTAAATATAATTTTTGATGATGGAAATTGATTTTTCGGTTTTCGTGAAATTTTGTAGCCAGATACTTAGTTCTCGGATAAAACGCTCTAAATCCGCAATTTGATCGATGATATCGGATATCGGATACATCGGTGAAACGATTTTATATTTTAGTATCAACTCTGTTTTTTCAGGATCTTGATTGTCCCTCAACAAATCTGCAGCAATCTCAAATCCTTCGAGAATCCGTTTCCATTCAGCAGAAGGGATTTTCGAAATCCTTTGTTGTCGATATTCTCGATATTTATCCCAAATCAATCCTTCTAAATAGGAAAAGCCAAGGGAATTCACATAGATTGAGGACCATTTGTGTTTACCTTTACCGGCTCGTAATATAATATACTCCACCGCATCGGTTCGCGGGAGTACATCTTGGATAAAAAATGTATATGTATTCATATCGTTTCTGTCACATCACTTTCTAGTCATTCGACTGTCACAAGTAGATATGCAGATTTCATATAAAAATATACCATCCAATGTGTGTATTCATTATACCTCATTTTGCTTGTAATTGATATTAAAACTCGTAAATATCCAATTAACTCTTAATTCTTCATTGCTCAGTAGCTCGAACTATATCTTTTTTTTTTTGCAACAACGATTAACCTTTTTGATTCTGATACATCATATGGTGTTCTATCAAAATCACCATATATTTCATAGGCTAGTCCACATTCATGTAATATGGATATCCAATCTTCAAGGAGTCGAATTCTTATCTGGATTTTGGACACAATCAATTCTTGGAATTTGCCTTTAATTTCATCCCTAATATGCACTGTCATAATGTCATTGGTATACTCCATACAAAATTCTCTTCTCACGTGTTCGTTATCAACAATCACTTCTTTGGTCGGAGGATTTTGCATTGAGAAATCTGTTTGTCCTTGATCAAAAACAATACATCCATCATCCTGTAGAACACTTTTCATACTATTCAGTGCCTTAACAGGGTCCACATGTATCTCATTTATTGAATTACTCAAGCAGAGGATGCAATCAAATTTTTGATTGTAATAAGCATCGAGTTGCTCAAAATTCACCACATGTAATTGATCTTTGCGTAAGTTGTCCCTTCTCAATGCAACGGAGATCATACTTTCAGACAAATCCGAACCGACAACACGGTATCCCAAGTCGGAAAACGTACTAATATCATATCCTGTACCACATGCACAATCAAGAATCATCGGGTCTGTATACTCGTCAAACAAACGTTGAAAAAACAACTGTTTAATCTCACTCATGCTCTTCATTTCGTCGTAGAACTCGGCTAATCTTCTATAGTTGTCCACAACACCACCTCATCCAATAATTATATCACATATAAATCAAGCAACAATCTTGCTGTATAGATCTATATTTATATGTTAATTCAAAAAACAGTCAAGTTCAAATAGCATTCCTAGAAGGATTCGATTTTCCGATCGACGGCTTCTAGGGTTTATTTCCAGTTCTGTGATACTCTCATATAATCTCTTTCTAACATTCCATACTCTACTGCATCCACGAGTTTCCCATTGTATAAATACACTTCTCTTTGTGTACCTTCATACACAAATCCAAGTTTTCTGTTAACTGCAGATGATTGCAAATTAAATGAATAATGTCCCCCCAACAATTTATGAACATTTAATTCTTCAAAGGCATACATTATAATCTGTTGTATAGCTTCAGGTGCATAACCTTTTCCCCAATACTTTGGGTTGATAATACAACTGATCAAACGAATATCTAGATTTGAATCATTATATTGTTTTCTCAACGAAACTGTACCAATTACTTTGTTCAATTTTCGATTAACAATAGCAAGAGTCTCTGATTTCTTTTGTTCATGACTTATATATTTGTATGTTATCTCGATAGAGGAATGTAATCTCATACCAATCATATCAATAACATCTTTCATACTGCAATACTCGTATATGTCATTTGCATCTTGTTGTTGTAACTCTCTTAGAAGTAGTCTTTCTGTATTAAATTCTTTCATCACACCATCTCCTTCAATAATAGTATAACATAACGGAAGAACTGTTGAACGTTGCTCATCGAAAATAAAAAATAGCTAAACCTAAATGGCTTAACTATATAATTTACTAAAGGAATTCGCGTAGGGATTTGAACTCCCTACCAACGAATTAAAAGGTTTTTCTACCTGCTTTTCTTGGAGCTAGGTAACTAATAAATATAGTGATACAATAGTTAAAATTACTCCAACTATTCTTGTTGTCGTTTTTGAATGACTTGTCGGTTTCTTATGTTCATCTTTAGATGGTAACTCTGCCTCTCTATCTAACCAAGCTATATAATCCGCAACCTCAGGGAAAAATATCGAGATAATTCCAAAAATAAGTAAAACGTATAACAACCCTTGAACCACAGCAATCATCTCCTTAAGAAAATTATACAAAGATACCAAGTAATAATAATACTGCTGAAACTGTAAAAATTACAGGACATAATTTGAATGGAATGAAATTGATTCTAAATCCTGTAAATAAAGAGATAATGGCTAAAACAGCTAGAACAATGATAACAAAGATGTTGAGATAAGAAACAACATTCCCAGTAATAATTATTGAAAGAATAACTAATGCCCCTAATGAGATTAGTGTAACGCCCTCATTTATCCACTCCATATAAACAATATTTTTATTATCCTCCGAAATATCACCAAAATCCTTCACAACACTTTTGGTTGGAAATAGATGTGATATTCCCCATAAAATTGTTAGACTAGCACCAATTATGGATAGAATCATAAGTATACTCCTTTCAATTATTTATTTGATCACTATACAACACTATCATACTACGAAATCAATAGTAATCAAAATAGTAAAACGAAAATGGCTTAACCATTTAGTTTTCAAATGGCATTCCGGGATCGATTCGAACTGTGGGCCGACGGTTTGGAAGGAATATCGTCGTATGTATTTTTTGTATAGTATAATGCATGTAACCACCATGAACATCATTTACATATCCTGTATTATATGAGAAGAAAATATAACAATACTCATTTAGAGTCTATAATTCTGGTGGTGTTCTTAATAATTGAATGATGTAAATCAACATGAAAGAAATCACTATTACAAATGAGATTATAAAAATGGAACCGAATATGTATAAAACTATTTTGCTTGTTTTAGTCTTTAACTTAATATGTACGATCAAACTAATGGTTGCAGATATCCCAAAGAAGTATAACCACATAGTAATATAAGGAGTTATATCTGTCATAACATCATCTCCTTCTTTATGATTATAACATACCATAAAGGCCGTTACTCTAAGAAAATAAAAAATAGTTAACCCTTAAATGGCTTAACTATTTAGTTTATTCATTGGCATTCCGCCAGGGATTCGAGCCCCCGAACGACAGCTCAAAAGGTTTCAATCAATCTCAAAATATTGATTGTTCTCAACTTCGGTTAGAAAATCGACAATTTCATCATTGTCTATTTCATCAACAATGAATCCGTCAACAACATAAATTATACTTGGTACTTGTGTAAGAGAAGTATTTTGTGTAAAAGTATCTCCATTAAACTCATTTTCTGACACATTCACAAAATAGACATCATAATCTTCGTTTTCAGATAGTCCAAATCTAACAATATCATCTTTAATTTCCATACATTCCAAACATGTATCCTCATAAAAATATATGAAATAATTTCCTTCTGGAATAATATTACAAAATGTTGATATGTGACTTATTCCTGAATAGTCTTCTAAATAATTTTCACTATTTGTGTCAATAACTTGCTCACACAATTCAGCTTCATTATATTTTTCATAACACTGTGCAACTTCCATTGAAGTAGCCTCATTACCTAAGTTTGCAAGACACTCCTCATATGTAGTATCATTACTCTTTTCTCCACAAGCACTCATCAATGCTACAATAATAAATATTAAACTTAACCTTTTCATTGAATCTCCTCCTTTATCAATTATTATAACATACTAAAAAGGCAGTTGCTCTAGGAAAATAAAAACAACCAAGTCAACAAATGACTTGGTTATTACGTTTTCAAATGGCATTCCGGGAGGGATTCGAACCTACGACCGACGGCTTAGAATGAATATCGTCGTGATTATTTAAATATATTTAACAGTTGAATATTCTTATATACAACTTCTTTACCAACTCTTTCGGACACTAAGAATCCTTCTCGTTCTAGTTCTTTGAGATACTTAGTAGCTGTTGGTCTAGAAATGCTTAAGCTCTCTCTAAAGAGTTCGTTTTTGGTGTATAAATAACTAAAAATATGTAAAACAATTTCATCAGAATAAATCTCACTTAATCGATCTTTCATAGCTTCTTTTGTTAAATTTATTAAATCATTAATTCTCAAAACCATTGATACAGTATACTTAGATGTCTCATGTACTCCCATTAAAATATATGACACAAACTTTTCAATATTGGTAATATCTTGATTACAGGATTTAAGAAGATCATAATACTCGGATTTATTCTCTATAATATATTTACTTAGATATAATATGGGTTGGTTTATTTTTTCTTTAAGTACAAGATATAATATGTTTAAAATCCTACCGGTTCTACCATTTCCATCATAAAAAGGATGTATACTTTCAAATTGAAAATGAATCAACGCTAACTGAACAAGAGGATCATACTCCGTTTCATTATTGAGATATTCTTCAAGATTCTTCAATAATTCTCTAATATCTCTTTCTGATTGAGGAGGAGTATGAACAATTTCATTTGTATCCATGTTTTTTATCACCGTTCCAGGTAATCTTCTAATTCCACCTTTATTAGGTTCAATAATTTCTTGAACTCGTATTATCGTATTAGTGCTTATAAATCCCTTTTCTTTTAGTTCGTTAAATCCTACTTCCATAGCCAACTTATAATTATTTACCTCTTTAGCTGCCTTACTAATAGGTTTTTTTGTAATCATTTCCTTGTAAATATCTTCATATGTTGTAATTATGTTTTCGATAGCTGAAGAATCTTTTGACTCACCTATTGCTAATAGGCTGAAGATTATGTTGGGATTTGGAAGCAGGTTCATAACACCTTTAAGTTCACCAATGCTATTATTGGCTAAGTTTAATTCTTTCAATATCTTTATTGTATCTAAGTTAACGTTGAATGGTAATTTCTTCATTCTTTCCATGTTATCACCTCGAGAAAAATATTTTTACTTTTTTTTCCTTATTCATATAATAGCATGTTATATTTTACACGTCAAGTCTTCAAGGAAAGTTTTTGTACTTTTCTTTCCTTAATAAGGATATAAAAATAGCTAAACCTTAAATGGCTTAACTATTTCGTTTTTAACTGGCATTCCGGGAGGGATTCGAACCCCCGACCGACGGCTTAGAAGGAATATACCCCCTGTAATATATCATTAAAAATTTGCCAATGCATCTCCTAACATCACAATTAATGCTACTATTACACCAACAACCAATGTCCCTGAAATACAAGTATAAATGAAGTACTTGAAATTCTCACGATTCATATCAATCAGACATTTTATTCCAGTTATTATAAACGAAACAAAAATGAAAATATATAATGGCCACCCAAAAAGAAACTCAAATGGTCTAATAATGAAATACAATGAAAAGTCAAATTCCTGTGCAAGAAATTGCAGTGCAATTAATAGTAAAAATGATAAACTCCATACAAGTGAAATAATGCTAACTCTCTTTTGTAATAACATGTGTAAATTCCCCCTTATGTATTATTATATCATAAAATCACACCGTTGGTCCCTCCTCTCTTGGAATAACATACTCAAAATAAAAAATCCCTTAGGCAAGGGATTTAAATTTCTACTGGCATTCCGGGAGGGATTCGAACCCCCGACCGACGGCTTAGAAGTAATATTGGCCCCTGTTTTGTCTCTGAGATTTGCTAAGTCGACTCATATTTCTCACTATTGTCTTCCGTAAATAACTCAGAACTATTTCTATCTATTATCCCGGCAATTACAAAAAGAACTGTTCCAATTATTACATATGTCCAGGAAGAAAATATCGATGTGGCTGATTCTTTTTCAACAGTTAAACGTATGAAAAAGAAATAATGATTCATACAATACTCTTTATCATTTAACACTGTGCATGTTGTTTTCTGCGGTAGATTTCTCGGTCGTATACCATCATATAAATCAATAACAGTTCCACTCGAATCAATTACATAAAATATTTGACGTCTATTGTAATAAACTGTTAACTCGTGTGTGTCATCATTGTAATCAACTAGTTCAACACTTCCCGCAGAATCTAATCGAAAAACATCGATTAAAATCCCTTCCTTATCAAAGAAAAATGCAACATCCTTTGTAACATCGAAAGCGACAATAAACTCATCTGATAGTCCCTCAACTATCATCGGATTTAATACGGGTGGTCTATAATCGACTGATACATTATCACCAATCTCTCCAAATTGATAACCTCTATAAACTTGAATACTCATATTGACAATGTAGAACATAAGCAATGTGAATAAAATAGTTGTTAGAAAGTGTTTTCGGATAAACTTATTCATTTTAACATCCCCCCCTCAAATTTGATATATCACATAGGAGACCAGTGAAAATGCCCCTAGATATATGAAGCCTTTATTGTAATCTTGAAATATGAGTATTAATGTCGCGATAACAAGTGAAATTATCGCTAGTTTCTTCCATGTTGGCATTATACCCCTCCCATTGAGTACTAACTTGTTATTCTTCTAGCCCATTCCTTATACTCTTCAAATCGTAATTTCGGTTCTTTCAAAACATCATCAAAACTTCTTGGCATAAATACTGGTAGTAATCTTGCCTTCACTCGTTCTAGATCATTATGGATTTGTTCAAGTGCTTTGACAAAATCCTTAAATCGTTTCTCGGAAACATCATTTTGTTTATCATAGGCAAACTTCTCTTGTTGTTCCATGAGTCTTGCACGAAATAAGAAAGTTAGATTGTCCATGTCGTACAGTCTTAGTTGAAAAAACTGATACAGTTTATCGATGTTCTGCTCTTTATCAATATTGAATCCTTTCACATCTGAAATAAAGAACACACTAGGAGGAACATTGTAATATTCTGCTAATTCGGAGATAACTTTCAAACCAGGCTCTCTATTTCCAGTTTCATATCGTACATATGCAGGTCTTGTGATTCCTAGTACTTTTGCTATATCTTTCTGAGACTTCTTCTTTTTCAATCGTAGTTCTTTCATGGCGTGTGGAACATTCATAATTAGCACCTCCAATACAATTATACAATAAGGGGTTCCGAAATGGAACCTTTTTCTTGACAGTTCCGTATTGGTACACTATAATGGTAGTATGAGGTGTTCCGTATTGGTACACCGTGTACGGTTTGGTGGTGAGGTGTGGTCGGCTGCGTCCCGCAGGGTAGCCACCACCCGAAACCACGTGTAAAGGCTAGTATTACCCTTTACACACTTCTGTGCAAAAAGTAAGGTGATAGAAAGTGAAAAAAAGGAATAGAAATTGGCTGTTAACTAACAACTATAAAGAAGAAAAGCCAATGACAAATGAAGAATTATTGAAGTATATCGAAAACATCAAAGGATTCAAATATACTGCTTTTCAGTTGGAGGAAGGAAAAAACGGAACCCAACATCATCAAATATATATCAGTTTCGAGAATGCCAAATCATTTGAGACCATAAAGAAACTATTTCCAAAGGCTCATATAGAGTATATGCAAGGTACACCCAAACAAGCAAGTGATTATTGTACCAAAGAAGATACCAGAATATCAGAGGTTGTCATATCTGGTGAATTACCCCAACAAGGTAAACGCAGTGATCTAGAAGATATTTACTCCATGATAAAGGAAGGCTACTCCATAAGAGAGATAAAAGAGACCTATTCAAGCCAATACATTCGATATCGAACCAATATCAACAATACCATGCAAGAACACTTGGAAGAACAGTTCAAAGAAACATTTCGAGAGATTTGTGCGAGATATTTAGTAGATGAACCAGGAGTCGGAAAAACTCGCTACATCATGGAAAAATACGGCTATCAGAATGTCTATCGAGTCTCCAACTACAAACACCCATTCGACGGCTACAAGGGAGAACCAGTCATTGTATTCGAAGAGTTTCGCAGTTCTCTCCCAGTCGAACAAATGCTCAATTATCTAGACGGCTACCCCATGCGACTACCTGCTCGTTATGGTGATAAAGTCGCTTGTTATACAGAAGTTTACATTGTCAGTAATTGGGACTACAAACAACAATATGCCAATGTTCGCGAGGAACACCCAAGCACCATGAGAGCATTCGACAGACGAATCGCTCTCTGTGGAAACCTCGAACAAATCAAGCAATTTGACAAAGACCAAGAAGAAATCAAAAATCTATTCTAAGGAGGTGCGAACATGAAATTAAAACAGGCTATCAAATCATATGAGAAATACATTCAAGTCACAAAATCAAAAGGTACCTACCGATTCACAAAAGGAAAAACCAAAACCTTATTAGACTACTTTGGCAATACCGATTGTGAATTGATTGATAGAGCATTTATTCTCGACTTCATTCTCTTTTTGAGAGATAGAAACCACAAGATAACAAATGCCTCTATAAACAAGTATATCGGCCTATTACTTCGTATTTTGAAGAATGAATGTGATATCATTGTCAAGTTCGATAAACTCCCTGAAGAGAAGAAAATGATTAAGGTTATACCTGATAATGTCATACAAAAGGTATTCAATTACCTAGACAATGATTTATACCCTGAGTTCTTACGAAACCTAGTCATGTTCCATTTACTCCTTGATACTGGTTTACGCATTAGTGAATTGCTATCGCTTCGAATCCAAAACTTCGATTTTGAAACTCGTACCATATTAGTCACAACCACAAAAACAAAGGTCGACCGATATGTGTTCTACTCCCCTGAAACACAAATACTACTCACACAATACATTGTAAGACAAAAGATAGATTCTCATATCTTCATCAACCTAACAACCAGAGAACCATTATCGGTTGATCGTGTTCAAAAGATATGCCAGAACCTCCAACAGAAAATTAAAACAAGATACTCGATATCTCCTCATAAATGGAGACACACATTCGCAACCAAGTTTGTCAGTAAAAACGGAAACATGGAAGTACTAAGAATCTTACTAGGTCATACCACCTTGCTAACCACTCAAAAATACCTCCATATCAACGCTGAAAAACTCCGTATGGAGTATGAACGAGTTAACTATCTATCTGGCCTCAGAGCATAACAAAAGCCCCTTAATTGGGGCTTTATTCATGAGTTTATAATCAATAATTAAGACTAGTATATAAACATCGACGAAATCAATATCAACAATAATATAATCCATGATATCAAGGCAATTTTCAGTGAAATATATTTCTCGTCTTTTCTCTTATAGAGTATATAATGTGTGACTATACCAACAATCGTAAATCCAATAATAATAATTGTATATAGTTTACTGCTTATTATTAAGTGATTCGCATCAGATATAAAAGGAATTAGCAATAATTGAAGTAAAAAGAAAAATACTACAAAATATTTAGGACCTTGATTATCCTTTTTATTCTGCTTAATTATCGAACCATCAAAAACAACTTTATCACGACACAATTCAATTAACTTGTTGTTAATTTCCTCTAAAGGCATACTATAATCATTTCTGAGTAATAATTGCCTTAGTTGTGTTGATTTATACCTAATAATCAGTCTCTTGCCAAAAACATTATCATCAAAGTATTGAATGTCAGTAATAGCCGAAATTGGAATGTTTTGTTTATATATAATACCATGTGATATTTCAGTACTATTTATTTTCATATATGTTGTTTTTCTAATAAATAGATAAACAGTATATATGATATAGGCTAGTATAAATAACAAGACAACTGTAATAAAATACGTTTCAGTTACTAAACTTCCATATCCGAAGAACAGTATTGCAGCAATGAATAAACCCTGCCGATATATGTTAATTTTCTTAAAAACAATTATGTCCATAACATCACTTCCCTTGAATAATTATACCATATGAACACACCATAGTAAATGACATATGTAGGCCGTTGCTCCCCCCCACCTACGGCCTCGAAGAGTGATATAAAAAATAAAAAAGCCCAAAAGGGCTTAGTTAAGTTCAAATGGCATTCCGGGAGGGATTCGAACCCCCGACCGACGGCTTAGAAGGCCGTTGCTCTATCCAGCTGAGCTACCGAAACATTTCAGCGTTAATAATTATAATATAACGCCGTCGGTTTGTAAAGGACAAACCATTCAATAATGTGTTTATTCGAATTCCTCTTTGTAAGCAAAATAATCGCTGTTGAGAAGATCTTTTTGTATTTCTAACATCGTAATCCGGTCCATCAGAGCTTGTTCCAATGTGGATAATTGATCGTCATCACCTTCTACCGATTCATCCAAGTATAATGTATTGGTTCCATCGGTAATAACAAGATCCGCAAAAATCACGTAGTTTTCATCGGTACTAAGAAGATCGGTCCCCATGAAGTAACGAAAGTTTGAACTGCTGTTAATCATATTCATAATTGTTGGAGTGACGTCAATTTGACTACCCGTAGTGTGGATAACGTCTCCTGTCATGTCGGTTGCATAGATAATCAACTCTTGGCGCATCACTTCATGAAAGTCATCGATTACGTCAATATACTCGGTATAAGTATCGTAGTTCATCATATATGGATAATGATCGGGATAGACAACAAATAATGTGTTATCCAGTTCTCCTTCTTCATCCAGTTTATCCATTAGATCACCGATTAATGTATCGAACTCAATCAATTTCAACATGTAATTCTCAATTTCTGGATCAAATTCATTATCTGGATATGCGGCATCAAGTTGATCGCGATGGATTTCAAATTCTTCTTGATTATAGGCACCATGCATCGAGTAGGTTAGCAGGGTCATCAAGAACGGTTGATCGTACTTGAGATACTCGTCAACAAATAACATCATGTCGGTATCGAAGCGGTCATAGAAATCATCTTCAGTATAGCCTAGATTATAAATATCTTCTTGAAACTTCACCGTTTCATATCCATAATTGGGTATCATTGTTTTGCGGTTATAAAACCATTCGTATCCACTATGGAAATAATAGGTATTGTACCCTTGATCTCGTAGTTGTGATGGCATCGAATACGGATAGATATTCTCACTATAGGCATCACAAATATTACTACTCCAGTCATTGGTTGTGATCGCAGATAGACCAGTAATACTCATGTATTCGCTATTACAAGTTGCCCCTTGTTGGAAGACGGTAGTGAAGTAGTTATCAAAGACCATCCCATTTTGCTGCATCAAATAGAGATGTGGCGTCAATGTTTCATCAATAAACCTCGTTTCCAATGTTTCTCCCACAATATTGATGACATTGTACCCACTGTAGATATCGGAATAATCGTTGGTTGTATGATTTGGCAATGAAGCGAAATATTCATCGACTTCTTGAACCATTGCTGCAGGATCCGCCTTGGGACGAATCCGCGTTAAATCCAGTAAATGGTAATTATAGTATCCATACTTCTCACTATATAAGATGCGATCGTGCATCGTTTCAAACAAAAAGGCATCACTGCGGTAGTAATCGAGTTTGGTGTCAAAGGATTGATTTCCCCAAAACAGGAACAATCCAACTTGCAAGACAAATATCGTCGCTAAAACCGCCATTTCTTTAAAACGAAAGACATCTTTTTTCTTATTTGTTATAATAAGGTAGATCACACCAATCAATAGCGGGGTAATCAAATAAGTAACAAGGGGAATTTGAATGTTGTATTCGAGTGTATTTCCTTCTTGAAGCCATTTGATACCACTGGCACTACTTCTCGCGAAAATGACACCAAAATAATCAAAATATACACTATCGACAATCGCAAACACGGTTCCAAATAGAACAACAAATATATAATACACTTTTAACCCGGTGATGTTACTGATGAAATAGGCAATCATACCTACCCAAAACATCATGACAACAAGGTCATATAGTAATCCCATCGGTCGCAAGTCCATTCCAACAGTAAACAATAAAACAACGCGCAACAACATCAGATACGCGATTACATACATATAGGATTTATAGTTTTTAATGTGTGTCATAGTAAACCCCTCCATGTGATTTTTATTATATCATAAAACGGCTATAAGAAGCCTATGTTTTCTCGTTTTTTTTCAATGCAACCAGCAGTTGCTTGAAGTTATTTATCGTCCTTAGTAGAATGAAAGTGTAAAGGAGGTTGAAGATGCTCGACTTAATGCAGATTGGCAGTAAAATTGCCACCTATCGAAATCAACACAACATGACCCAACATGACCTCGCTGAAACCTTGTATGTTACCCATCAAGCCGTCAGCAAATGGGAAAAAGGAAAGAGTATGCCGAACATCGACATTCTCTACGAACTCACCAAGTTGTTCCACATATCGATTGACGAGTTATTAAATGATACGGAAATCAACGACAATGACTACGATGATTTATTTGAATCATATCCCCGTCATATTGTCATCTCCAAGTTCTTGCAAAGCACTACGAAGCCTGAAGATCTTGATCACATCTTCTATCGCTTAACCAAACCAGAGCGACTTCGTATCGTCCAGCACTTAATTCATCATCCCGATGAACTAACCGTCAAAGACATCTGGCACTACTTAAATCATCCCGAACGCACGTATCTGTTGAGCGTAATCCTCAGTGGAAAGCTCGATTACGACCTTCGCTCCATTTACATGCAATTATCGGATCAAGAGCAACGTCTTGTACACAGTAAATACACCGAAGGGCATTACCCCTATAAAATGCCCAACTATCACATTCATTTATAAGGAGGAAGCTATGAAACTCATGGCATTATTACCATTTATGGACAAAGAAGAAATCAAAGAATTCGCAAACAAAATAGTATCTGGTGAAGTGAAAGGCATATCCCTTGCAGTCGTCTATCCATTCTTAGGCCGAGATAATCTTGATGAACTGGTTCAAGAATTAATTAAACAAGGACGAAACAAAGATATTTATGCCGCTCTACCATTCTTAAGTAAAAGTGCTCTTAACACCCTTTACGAAAACGTCAAAAGCGGAAAAATCGAAGGATTCAAACAAGAAGTATTACTCCCCTTCTTAGGAAAAGACAAAATCAAAGAAATGTTTGACGATCTTGTCCAAAAAGCCCAAGAAGAAGGCACGGATGAAGAAGACGATATATCAGTAATCTTTCAAGATACCGAATAGTGAAATTCAAACATCACTCCCTATCAAACAATAACAATTCATCACCGTTGATTCATTCGATTCCTTGTATTTTGGGAAAAACACCTGTTTACCTCGATTATGAATCCGAAAAACGACGATAATGAAAAAGTGGACCTCGTCCACTTTTTTTATATACTTGTTATGATGAACCCAATTCCATAAATGAGTCCCGCGACAATGTAGGCAACAATAAATGGATACACGACACTGAACAAAGTCCATTTTACCGATCCTGTTTCACTGCGAATTGTGGCAACCGTTGAGATACAAGGAATGTATAAACTAGCAAACAGAACATAGGATAATGCCGCTAGTGTGGTAAACGATGCAGCAATACCACTGCTCCCGCCATACAGTACCAACAAACTTGAAACGACAATCTCTTTTGCTAAGAAACCACTGATTAAACTACTGGTAGCTTGCCAACTTCCAAATCCAAGTGGTGTAAAGATAGGAGCAATGATTGTGGCGACCATCGCCAAAAAACTCTGATCGGGATCAATGTCAATTCCCGATGGTCCAACATTACTTAACAGCCATAATACCACACTACCCACTAAAATAAACGTTCCAGCTTTTTTGACAAATCGTTTTGCTTTTTCAAGGGCTTGATACGTGATTGTGCGAAGTTGTGGTACGCGGTACGGTGGTACCTCTAAAATAAAACTGGCTCCACTGCCTTTGAAATAACTTAAGCTGAATAATTTGGCACTAACAAGCATGACGACAATACCAAGGATGTAAATCGCCATCATCACAAGGGCTTGATATTGGCTGAAGAATAGATTGACAAAGATTAAATAGATTGGTAATCGTGCACTACAAGAGACGAAAGGAATCGTGAGAATCGTTAAGATTCGTTCTTTCTTGTCACTAATGGTTCGCGTTGCCATAATTGCGGGAACGGTACACCCGAATCCGGTGATAATCGGAACAATACTCTTTCCGTTGAAACCAAAGCGACTTAAGAACCGATCCATAACGATTGCGACCCGGGACATGTATCCCGTTCCTTCCATAATCGCCAATAAGAAGAATAAGACGATGATTTGAGGTAAAAACACCAATACCCCACCAATCCCGGCGAGGATTCCATCGACAACCAATCCTTGAGCAAATCCAGTAATCCCAATTACATTCAGTGCATCTGCGGCATACCCGAGGACATAATCATCCCAAACAATACTAAACCAATCGCTAAGAAGTGTTCCAAGTCCCAGGACATTACCAAAACTGATTTGATACACCAGTAACATCAATCCGATAAAAATCGGGATACCCCAGCCTTGGTGAGTTAAGATTCGGTCGATTTTTTGATTGAAATATTTCGAGTGTTCTTTATGTTCCACCTGAATCATACTGTCTTGGACGACTTGTTGGATAAACTCGCGTCTCGTATTGAAGATGGCCCCTTTCAGACTCATCGCAATACGTTCATCGAGAATCCGTTGTTCGACTTCTTTGACAACGGTTTTTATCTTATCTACTTTCACCAAATCTAAAAATTGATAAATTCCTTCATTTCCTTCAAGAATCTGAAGTGCCAACCATTTTTTCTTGACTTGAAGATTGTCGTAACGCAACAAATCATGAATTCGTTGTATTCCCCATTTGATCGGTTGCGGGTAATCCAGTTCCAACGCTTTTGAAGCGCGCATTGTTTTGAGGTTGTCGACAACCTTTAATTGTTCATCGGCATTGTTTTCGCGAGCAGATATACTAACAGCACTTGTATTCAGATGGTTACTGAGTACATCGATGTCGATGACATATCCATTATTCTTTAAGGCATCTTTCAAGTTTAAGACTAACAGGGTTGGAACCCCAAGTTCCAATAATTGAATTGTCAGATGTAAGTTTCGTTTTAAATGGGTGGAATCAATAATATTAATAATCCCATTGTAGTTTTCATGAAGTAATGAATAGGTGACAACACCTTCATCTTCTCCGGAAGGACATACATTATACGTTCCAGGGAGATCAACGAGGTTCGCTCCTTCATAATGTTTGATATGGTGAACCCGTTTTTCAACGGTGACACCACTATAATTACCGACATGGACGTGGCTTTGGGTCATGATATTAAAGAAGGTACTTTTCCCCGTATTGGGATTACCAGCGAGTAAAAATATCATGGCTTTTGGACCTCGATACGTGCAGCATCCTCGCGTCGAATACATATTTCAATATCATCGACTTCCAACAAATATAAACGTCCCATGGCGAGGATATTCAAAAGCGTCACTTCAGCGCTCTCATAAATACCGACATCCATCAGACGTTCAACATATTTTTTTGATAGTTGTTGCATGGTTAGGACACGTGCTTTTTCGCCGCGTTTTAAATCAATAATGTTCATTTCCACCACTCCATATGTGCATTTTATACTAGGATAATGGTGTTTTCAATAAAAACCATAATTTTTATAATTAGTGTTACAAACTAATTTAGGCAAAAAAAAGAAAGGTCAATTTCTAACCTTTCCGAGTGTACTGATAAAACATTTTCCATCTTTTTTACAGGTATCTTTTTCAAAGTGTTCGCAAACCCCTTCGACAACCAATTGAAGTTTGCTGATTTTGAAATCTTTGAAGATTGGATTTGCTTTGATTTCATCAAAGATACTGCTATTGTTGATTTCAATGATATTGTTGTTTACTTTACATGTTACATGAATGTGAGAGTCGGCGTTATGACTTTTCTCATCGATGGTTAAATCGTAGTGTTTTTTACCATTGATAAAAATCTGAGTCACAATCTTATGCTCAAGAAGGAAATCAATATTATTATATACGGTACCTAAGTTGTTAAATCCACGATTCTTAAGCTCGGAATAAATTTCCTGAATCGTTAAGTGTTTATCTTCTAGTACGTCAATGATCGCTCGACGTTGTTTGGTAATGCGTACATTGTTTTTTCGTAACTCTGCAAATACTTTTTCTCTACTATCCATCTTTATCACCTAATCTATATTAACATTTTTATAAATAAAAGAAAAACAAAACACATAAATTTTAACAATAAATGTTTTGTTTTTCCAGTCTTATTATAATTTTTTTTAATTAATTGAATTTTTGACGTAATTTTTCTTCGACACAAGCTGGCACAAACGTCTTTAATTCGCCTTTAAATTGAGCGATTTCCTTGACGGTGTTACTCGATAAGAAAGAATATTCGTTATCGGTCATAAAGAAGATACTATCAACTTTTTTAGCTAGAACACGATTGGCATGGGTCATTTGGAACTCGTATTCGAAATCGGTTACCGCGCGCAATCCCCGAACAATATGGTGTGACCCAAGTTCTAAGGTTTTGGTTACTGTTAACACCTCACAGGTGGTAATCTCGATCCTATCCATGCATTCTTTCATGCTTTCTCGTACCATTTCAATCCGCTCTTCCGCACTAAATAGCGCATTGGTCTTATTGGGATTTACAGTAATCATGATAATCAATTTGTCGAATACTTTTAGCGCTCGTTTTGCGATATCAATGTGACCGTAGGTTATCGGATCAAAACTTCCGGGATATACTGCTTTTTTCATGCCGCATCGCTCCATTTCATAAAGGATAC
Organism: Candidatus Xianfuyuplasma coldseepsis; assembly: GCF_014023125.1. Taxonomy (GTDB): domain Bacteria; phylum Bacillota_I; class Bacilli_A; order Izemoplasmatales; family Izemoplasmataceae; genus Xianfuyuplasma; species Xianfuyuplasma coldseepsis. The sequence continues at coordinate 1,682,641 of NZ_CP048914.1, read as the reverse complement.
ATTGGTTATACCAATGGTCTTCTTTTTCACATCAATTATACCATATTCTCCCACATTTAGCGATGTCTTTTTACCATAGAGCGCAACGATGGTTCCCTGTGATGATAGACGCTTGTGGGTAGCGATAAATGCGATGATGTCGTCGATGATATTCACATCGTATGGTGGATCGAGTAAAATCACATCATAGATGGTGGTTGTTGATTGTAGAAATGTCATTGCATCCATTTTATGAATCGTAACGTTGTCGAAAACATCCAGCATCTTTGAATTGGTATTGATGGTTTGTCTTGCTAGTTCACTTTGATCGACAAAGTCGATATGTCCAGCCCCACGACTAAGGGCTTCGAGTCCTAAACTACCACTTCCGGCAAACAAATCCAATACCGTCGCTTGCGTGAGCTGATTATGAAGACTGTTAAAAATGGACTCCTTGACACGGTCTTTGGTTTCCCGTGTGGCGTCACTTGGTACTTCTTTTATCAATCGATGACGATATCGTCCACTAATGATCCGCATGATCTCACCTCCGGAAACAAAAAGGCCCCATGGCCTTATCGTTCGTATGTAATATTATGTACGGTTTCTTGATCCAGTGTTTCCACTAGTTTTACCACAAGTTTTACCATCGCATCATAATCATCTTTATGAACGATTGATGTATGCGAATGGAGATAACGTACCGGTAAACAAAGGGCAATACTTGGTGCTCCATCGGTTGCCAGATGCATCGCGCCACCGTCGGTACCACCGCGTTCAAGATAGGTTAATTGGTATGGAATATCATGTTTTTCACAAAGCTCAACAGTATAGTCACGAAGCCCTTTATGCCCCACCATACTACTATCTTTAAACATGATTCCGACGCCTTTTCCTAACTGAGTATTTTTATTTCCTCCAGGAAAATCAAAAGCAATTGTGGTATCTAGCGCAATCCCAATGTCAGGATTGATTTTATGGGCACTGGTTGCTGCACCACGCAATCCAACTTCTTCCATTACTGTCCCGACCGCATAATAGCGATTTGGATGTGGTGTATCTTGTAATTGTTGTAATACCTCGATTGCTGCAGCACAACCTACACGGTTATCCCATGCTTTTCCGAGCAAGTATTTCGGATTGCTCAGTTCTTTGTATTCGATATATGGTGTCACCATATCACCAGGTTTAATTCCTAGGGCAATCGCTGCATCTTTGTCATCGACACCAACATCGATAAACATATCTTTTATCTCCACTGGTTTTTTTCGTTCTTCGGGGGTTAAAATATGGGGTGCTTTCGCCCCAATCACACCACGAACAACGGCTCCGCTACTTGTAGTAATGTTCAGCTGTTGAGCTAGCATGACTTGCGACCACCAACCACCTGCTGCGGTAAACTTCACATACCCTTCATCGGTAATCGTTGTGACCATAAATCCGACTTCATCCATATGACCGGCGACCATGATTTTCGGACCATTCTTTGCCCCGATCTTTTCACCGATGATACTACCTAAATTATCAAAACTAACTTCAGCAAAGCCGTCCATTTGTAGTTTCATGTAGTTGCGAACTTCTTTTTCATTTCCGGGAATCCCATTTAACATTGACATGTCTTTTAATATGTTCATACCATTTCCTCCTCGATAAACTGATATTATTATAGCATATATGTTACCTGCATTTCGATAAGAAACATTAAAAAACCCTATTCTAAGAATAGGGATATGGTTCCATTAAAACTTCTCGTCAATTTTACGTACTTGATTGGCAATGAACATATCCAAAACGTGAAGGAAATGCTCCGCATCCTCTTCTTTAATTCCAGACATCAGTTCTTTCATACAAGCTTCTTCAATGACATTGACATCCGCACACAATTTTTCCGAACCTTCGGATACATAAATATTGCGGACACGTCCATCTTTGTCATTTTGAACACGATAGATATAGTTATCCCGTTCCAAACGAGAAATCACTCCGGATAAGGTTGCCTTATCCGTATCCATTTGGAGTAAGATTTCCTTTGCAGTAATACCCGGTTCCGCATCAATTACGCGTAATACCATCAATTGTGCATACGTAATATTCATTTCTTCTAAGTGTTTGGACATCAACCGTTTGTATAGCATACTGCTCTTATTCAATTTATAACAGATCTCTTTAACCATGAAAATCCCTCCTTATAGTTTGGTATACAAATTAATTATACAAGATATTTGGACTTTGTAAAGCAGTTCGGTGTAAAAACACGAAAAAAAATGTAAATAATAAACAGAGGTTTCGGTTTTTATGATACAATATCACTGAACACAAATAAGGAGTGCGTATAGTGCATAATTTCGACGATAAAATCAACCATATTCATCCCCATGAGTTGGTAAAAAAAATGACAACGGAAACCGTCAATGTGATTGACATTCGGGAACCCTTCGAACTAAAAGAACTACCATTTGAAGGAGCCAGAAACATCCCGATGAACATTCTCATTATGTTTCATTCAGAGTTTCTAAATACCGACGAAACATATTACATTCTTTGCCATCACGGTCAACGCAGTTACACGGTTACAGAATTCTTACAAGAATATGGATATAAGGTTATCAATGTTCTTGGAGGAGTAGATTTGGTCAATTAGTTTTGAGCAGCTCAAACGTTAAGAAAAAAATAAAATCTTCACCAATTGGTGAAGATTTTTTTTACGCTACGTGATCTTGAACAGGTTCTTCTACTTCAGGTTCTGGCTGTGTTGGCACCCGTTTCTCAACCGTTGGTTCATCAACATGTGCTTGATCCGGCATCGTCATTGTTTTTTGATAACGATACACTTTATAACCTTTGTATCCACCCCAGGATAAATATCCTGCAGCAACGACACTAAAGAATAAAATGATATAAATCAGTACGGCAGGAGTGAAGTTCCCTTGGAAGAACACAAAACTACCAACAATTAATGCAGCGATATGGAAAAAGTATATTGGTAAGTCACTTTGTTCTTTATGACTGGATACACCGTAAAAATGTACCGATCCCCGAAGCATTAAGTAAATACCAATCAAATAGCCAAATAGATTACCAAGCCCTTGATCAACCAGTAACTCCACTAAAATGAGAGTTAGTCCAATACCGACATCAATGGTGATTTCAATGATGTTGATCGTTTTAATCAGATCATTCTTCTGCGTTTTAACATACGGAATAAGACGAATGACTGCCGCAATGATGATCACTCCACCTAAAAACGGTACTATGATATCTTCCCCATTACCAAACTGTAAGAATAATGCCAAAGCAACCAACAATGCTGCCCCAACGACTTGTAACACCCAACCATATTGTTTTAATGTGTTCATATAAACCTCCTATTGGTTTTGATATTCGACTTGTTGAACGCGGTACTGTTCAATCAAGGTTGTAACCTTATACATTAGATAAAATCCAGCCAATCCGACAAGTTCCATCCAAATAATATAATATGGAACGCCACCAAATTTCTTAATCATTGGAAATTTGGTTTCTTTGACGGGATCGACAAAGATGAACATAAAATCCGTGTGGTAAAAATAATTGAAGACACCCATGAATAGTGCTAAACCTTGCAATATAAGAAAGGCGTTTACTGTGCTTTTTGCAGTGGGATAATACGATTTGACAACCATATAATAAATCGGGGTGAGGATTAATAAGATATGAGCCCCATAGAACTGATAATATCGATAATATGCGGAGTCATATCCCATTATCGGTGTAAACAAACTCGTCAATCCACCTAAAACACCAGTATATAGAACAAATGCATATACATTTTTATTCCCACTAAATAACAAATAGATTGCAAACATCATGCTGATACCACAGAGTTGAAACGGGAGAATGATGGTGTCAAATCGATACAAGTTGAAGCGTAGCAAATAGTGACTTACATACACGACAAGAAAGACGACACCAACAATGCGCTCTAGTCGCTGTTGCATTAATACATGCTGTCGTAGATAGTCACGGTAATATAGTAAAGCACCTACAAGTAGTGCTAATATGATGAATGGAACAACGTATTCGGTTGTTGTTAAGGAGATGAAGTTCCCAGTGCGATAGGGACTCTCATAGTCAAAAAACGTCATTTATATCAACTCCCTATCCTTATTTTATCAAATCTTCGTCATTCTACCAAAACTTATATAAAAATATCCTAAACAATTGGAAATCACCCAGTGCAGAACCTCTGTTCTACTATGGTGGTAGCCTCTTACAATAACCATTAGGGTTCCTGTCTAGCAGGCATCCGTCACAGGTTACGTCTTGGCCCCGAATAAATTAAGTTGGGGTCGCATTGTGGGTGATTTCCAATCGCCTAGGATACACTTACATTATAATCGCAATTGACCGTTTTGTCAATTGGTTTGCCAAAACAAAAGAGAAGGGTTCTCCCCTTCTTTATTATGTTAATTAGACTTGCGAACATCGTTCATTTCGGACACTTCGATACTTGCTAAGACAAGAAATAGAAAGACCATATAGGTCGTGTAAAAATACATTGGTTGCAAGGTTCCATTAACAAACGCGGTAGTAAAGACCATGATTAGAACAAACCATTTAAATGACGATTTGCTTAACATAATCAATCGGGTCTTTTCTAAAAAGAGATAATAAAAACCGATAACTCCAAGAATTCCAAGGGTGCTTGCTTGCGCCATTGTGTTGTGATAATTGACGGCTTGAAATCCTGCATTAGCAAGATGGATTCGTGATGAATATAGTCCACCACTTCCAAATAATGGATGCTGTTTTAGTTGATTCCATGCAACGTACAATAATTCAATCCGATCATCGACGGCATACAAATCACGCTGTTCAAAGGCGTCGATGTACCCACTGAGTAGTTCAAATCGTTGTTCTGTAATATACGCAACAATCAACAACATCAATATCAAGACAAAACCTTGACCAATCAAGTACCCTTTTTGCTTCGATAAGATAAACATTGTCGGGATAATTAAAGCAACCATGACACCTAGGGTAAGGACACTGGAACGCGATAACGTTAAGAAGATACCAATCATACTAACAACGGCAAAGATCATATAAAAGATTTTTATTTTTGATTCGTGAATTAAGTAGGCAATAAGGGGAATACTGATGAGATTACTATAGATGATAATATTCAAGTTTTCCCAGCCTAAATCAATCGTTCTTGTGCGGATGATTGTCGTCGCTAGTTCACCAGAATCATAAATGACATACATCATTTGCATCGACACGAGGACACTCATATACATCATCAATTTTGCTACATAACGGTAGTTATCATCACTCGATTGCAAGGTATTAATGAAGTAGAAATAAAGACCAAGAACACTGGCAATCTGCATAAATCCAGCAAATGTTGTAAACAAGTCGGGGCTGTTAAAATGCGTTAGAACAGACAGTCCAACTAATATGGCAAGGGGAATGGTTAATTTCCCTTTATTCGTAATGGTCCGGTTTTTAATCATGTCAACGGCAATCATCAATACAAAAATAATCGTGTATATGGTTGTTACTTGCACGTTATCTCGCATTCCACCAAAACTCATTTGGACAAAGAATGGTATCGGGATGACGTAAAATATACTCTTATTGGCAAGAATGAACAAAAAACCAATCCCAACAAGTAGTGGCATTAAGTATTCTTCTAATGGTCCCATGAAACTAATGAATGTCAAGGTTATTAACCCGATCAAATAGAGATCATAGGAAATGTGTTTAAGGATTGTTTTCATGCAATCACCGTAACAAATTATATCATGAAAAATGGTATAAAAAAAGCAGTTGCAACTGCTTATTTTAATAAATCAACGAGTTCTGCTTTTTTCAATGAAGAATATCCTGAAAGACCACGGCTTTTTGCTAATGCTTTTAACTCAGCAACGGTCATCGAATTCAAATCAGAGACAGCTTCTTTCACTTCATCAATGATTTCTTCTTTGACTTCCTCTTTCACTTCGTCGATGATTTCTTCAACGATTTCTTCTTTAACTTCTGCTTTTACTTCTTGTTTGATTTCTTCTTTTTTAACTGGTTTGGGATCGGCTTTTGGTGCAGCAACTGCTTCACCAGCTAATCCTTTTTTCGCGATGTCGCAAATATTTGCGAATCCTTCAGGATCGTTGACAGCGATATCGGCTAACATTTTACGGTTGATTTCGACACCAGCTAAGTTTAATCCGTTGATAAAACGAGAATAGCTTAGTCCATTGGGACGAGCTGCAGCGTTGATCCGGGTAATCCATAATTTACGGAAGTTCCGTTTCCGTTGTTTTCGATCGCGATATGCATAGGTCAAGGATTTCATCACTTGTTCATGTGCAGTACGATATAATAAATGTTTTGAGCCAAAATACCCTTTGGCTAATTTTAATACTTTCTTACGTCTTTTGCGGGCTACGTTTCCGCCTTTTACTCTTGGCATTGATAATTCCTCCTACTACTTGATATTATCGATTTGTTGACGGATACGTTTCAAATCGGCTTTACTTATAAAATTTGCTTTGCGGTGAGCACGTTTGGTATTTGTGCTTTTTGCACTCAATAAGTGGCCACGGAATGCGTGGGACACTTTAACTTTTCCTGTTGCGGTTTTTTTCACTCTTTTTTTCGTACCAGAGTGGGTTTTCATTTTTGGCATTGGGGTTCACTCCTTATTTTTTATCTTTGATTGGTGCCAATCTCATGTACATGTTCCGACCATCTTGTTTCGGATAACTTTCAATGGTGGCAATGTCTGCACATTTCTCAGCGAAGTTTAACATGACTTCGCGTCCTTTGTTGGTATAGGCCATTTCACGTCCGCGGAAACGGATCGATACTTTTAGCTTATCGCCTTTTTCCAAGAATTTACGGCCATTCCGTAATTTTGTTTCAAAATCATGAATGTCGATTTTTGGACTTAAGCGAATTTCTTTAAGAGAGACAACTTTTTGATTTTTACGAGCTTCACGTTGTTTTCGTTGTTGTTCGTATTTGTGGCGATTATAATCCATGAATTTCGCTACTGGAGGTTTGGCACTAGGTGCCACAACAAATACATCCAAGTCACGTTCATACGCCAAATCAATCGCTTCATTTTTACTCATAACACCTAATTTCTCACCATCTTCAGCGATAATCATCAGTTCACGAGATCGAATTCCTTCATTTAATAAATGAGCGTCAGCATTCTTCTTGGGTAATTCTTTGCTATATCGTTTTATAGTTTCACCTCCCGGTAAATGGATTGGTTGTGGAAAGCATATAAAAAGTGTGCGTACCGAGGGTACCCACACAAAAATGTTTTATGTTTTTGTAGCTTCAACCTATCGACATAATCAATCAGGTGAGAGTGGGTACTCTTCTTTCCACGTATTCAATTGCATAAATATTATATCAAATAAAACAACTCTGTCAACTATTTTCGATCATCTTTTGGCGTAATCAAGTTTTTCGAGTAGTCTTCTTTGTTGATTTGGTGGTTCCGTGCAATCGCAAGCGCTCCTGCAGGAACATCTTTTGTTACAGTTGAACCAGCGGCGATAAAGACGCGGTCCCCAATATTCACTGGTGCAATCAAATTGGTATTGCATCCGATAAAGACATCGTCGCCAATGGTGGTTGGATGTTTGTTGATGCCATCGTAGTTGACAGTTATACTACCGCATCCAAAGTTGACACCGGTACCAGTAGTCGTATCACCGATATAAGCCAAGTGCGAGGCTTTGGTATCGTCGCCAATGATTGATTTCTTAATTTCGACAAAGTTCCCAATCCGGTTACGTTCACCTATGACAGCACCATTGCGCAAGTGAGCAAAAGGACCAACGGTTGCGTCACTACGTATTTCACTGTCAAACACTAAACTGTGTTGGACGCGAACGTTATTATGAATCAAAGAGGAGTGAATTTCCGTGTTAGGACCGATTTTACTGCCACTTTTAATGACGGAATCTCCTGTAATGTAGGTGTTTGGATAAATCGTAACGTTGTTTTCAATGGTGACGTTGTGCCCAATCGTGACGGTTTCTGGTGTCACGATACTAACACCATTTAACATATGCATTTTATTGATTTCATTCCGTAAATACTTCTCGGCAATACTAACCGAATAAAGATCGTTGACACCCATGACCTTTTCACTATCCCACAGTTCAAATGCATCGACACGATATTCGGCTTGTTTCATAATCGATACAATATCAGTGAGATAATATTCTTGTTTTCGTGGATTGACTTGAATCTTGTCGATTTCTTTAAACAACAAGTGATTCTTCACGACATAAATACCCGTATTTACTTCTTTGATTTTCTTTTGTTCAAAGGTGCAGTCGTTGTGTTCGACAATCGCTTCGATATTACCGTATTCATTGCGAATAATGCGACCGTATCCTTTGGGTTGTTGGTATTTGGTCGTTAATACGGTTAAATCGTTATCCTTATCGCTGTGATAGTTGACAACTTTATCGATGACTTTAGCATCAATTAATGGCATGTCTCCGAGCATGATAATCGTAGTACCACGTTTGTTTGCCATTGCTTCTTTACACATCATAATCGCGTGTCCAGTACCTCTTTGTTGTTCCTGAACAACGTATTTTACACGATCTTCTAAGACGTCTTTCAGTACTTCTTTTTGGTATCCAACGACAACCAATGTTTCATCAATGACACTCTTCTCAATGTTCTCATGTATGTATTTAATCATTGGTTTTTTCAAAATCGGAAATGCACATTTTGGCAAGTCCGTTTTCATTCGTGTTCCTTTTCCTGCGGCAAGTACAATTGCATAGTTTTTCATTATACTTCCTCCTTTACCATTGTGATTACATCGACGATTTGTTTCATATAAATATCGACTTGTTCGGTGGTTTCACAACTAATGGTGACGCGAACCAACGGTTCTGTTCCACTAGCGCGAACCAGTACTTTCCCATCCGATCCCAGTTCTTCCGTGACGTCTTGTACGACTTGCTGAATCCGATGATCATCTAAGATGTCTTTATTATATGTTCGGATATTGACAAGTTGTTGCGGCCACATGGTGATGTCTGCAAGCAACTCTTGGAGTGATTGTTCCGAATCTTGTAATACTTTAAGTACAAACAGTGCGACCAGCAATCCATCCCCAGTATGTAAGTAATCTCGTAGGATGATGTGGCCACTATTTTCACCACCGATGCTATATCCGCCATCTTCAATCGCTTGTAACACATATTTGTCACCAACATCCGTCAGGACAACGTTGATTCCTTGGCGTTCAAATGCTTTGATAATTCCCAGATTACTCATTTTCGTTAAGACAACCGTTTGCTTCTTCAGCAATCCAAGGTTGTTCAGATAAACTGCGAGGAGATAAATGATTTGATCCCCATCGATAATGGTTTGATCAAAGTCAACAATTAATACGCGATCACCATCGCCATCAAAGGCAAAACCGATATCCAACTCCCACTTCTTGACAAAGGCTTGAAGGGCTTCAAGATGCGTGCTTCCAACGCCATCATTTATATTGGTTCCGTTAGGTTCATCTCCCATTTGATAGAACGATTTTGTTAATTCTTGAAAGATTCCTCGAGCAATTAGATAATTGGCTCCGTTAGCACTGTCGACTCCGATTCGAAAGTCGGTTTCGTAAAAGCCAACCGATTCAATGAGATCCAAATATGTATCCAAGACATCTTCCCCACTAAAGGTTTCGCCAAACGTTGTGACTTCAAATTCGGACACATTATCCATGTATGCTTCGATAGCCAGTTCTTGTTCTTGGGTTAGTTTTTTTCCGTTATCAAATACCTTAATCCCATTGTCTTTATAGGGATTATGTGATGCAGTAATCATGACTCCCGTCACTTGTTTTTGATAACTGTATAGACTGATGAGTGGCGTGGCTACGACGCCTGCTACCATCACGTCAACACCGACGGTTTGTGCTCCGCTAACGACACTATACATCAATTCACTGGAGGATTCTCTTGTATCCATTCCAATGACCAATTTTGTGGTTCCTAGGACCGATTTTAGACTCTGACCTAGTTGAAATGCCATTGTGTTATTAATTTCGATATTGTACCGACCGCGAATACCGTCGGTTCCAAAGTATTTTGCCATATGCCTTGCCCCTTTCAGTGAAAAACGTTAGGCGGACCTAACATTTTTTATTCTACGGTCACACTTTTTGCGAGATTTCGTGGTTTGTCAATGTCATACCCGCGATGCAATGCCGCATAATAAGCAATGAACTGGGCTGGTATAACCGTTAAAATTGGACTAAAGGATTCGTAGACATCATCAACGACAATCTGATCCTCGGATTGATGAACGCTTTTGGTTGAGATAACAAGCGTCTTCGCACCACGACTTTTTACTTCGTTTAAGTTTGATCTTGTATTTTTCGCAATCGCTCGTTGAGATATGATTGCAATCACAGGTGTGCCTTCTTCAATTAAGGCAATCGTCCCATGTTTCAGTTCTCCAGCAGCAAACCCTTCGGTTTGAATATAGCTGATTTCTTTCAATTTTAAACTCGCTTCTAGACACCCGTAATAATCAATTCCACGGCCAATATAGAAACAATTACGTTTGGTTAGATATTCTTCGACTAAAGCCTCGATATAATCGCGGCGATCAATGATATTTTCAATGCTTATCGCAACCTTACTCAATTCTTTTCGAAGGTCCATTCGATGCGATTCTAAGCCATATGCCAAGATTGATAATATCGCAATCTGAGCTGTATAGGCTTTGGTACTGGCAACCGCAATCTCCGGTCCAGCCATGATCTCGACGTAGTGGTCTGCTTCCCGGGCCAACGTACTGGTTTTCACATTGGTTATCGTTAAACTACGATACCCTTTGGCTTTAATATTCACCAAAACCGCCCGTAAATCGGCAGTCTCTCCACTTTGTGAGATAAAGATGAACAAAGGATTGTCAGAGAGTAACGGCATGTTATAGGCGAACTCACTCGCAATATGAACCTCCGTGGGAATCTCCGCCAACGTTTCGAATAACTCCTTACCGACATATCCCGCATTCATACTGGTTCCTGCAGCAATAATATATAACCGATCACTCGTTCGAATGGCGTCCAATATATTACGATTGACACGTACACTACCGTCATCATTGAAATAGGTCCCGATGATTGTGCGTAATGCCGCGGGTTGTTCCATGATTTCTTTCAACATAAAGTGGGAGAATTCCCCTTTTTCAATATTGAAATAGTCGACATCAATTGGACGTTCTTTATGTACAACTTCTTTACCGATGATGTCACGAATATGGTATTTTGCCCCATCAATCTCAACAAATGTTTTGTCTTCTAGTGGAACAAAACGATCACTATATCCAACACAAGCCATGACATCACTTGCGACAATGACCCCATCATCACTGACACCGATTAACAGAGGACTCTTATTTTTACACGCGTATAGACGATATGGATTATAGGTATCAATAATCGCTAAAGCATAGGATCCCTCTAGCAAACTCATCGTTTTCCGAATCGCTTCGTTTACGCTCATGGTGTAACTATAACGCTCAATTAAATGCGCAATGACCTCCGTATCGGTTTCACTCGAAAATACACTGTCGTTTAAATGCGATGTAATCAACTCTTTATAATTATCGATTACCCCATTATGAACAATAAAAAAACGGCCCGTATTGGATGTTTGTGGATGTGAATTTTCTTGATTGGGTACGCCATGCGTCGCCCAACGTGTATGACCAATTCCCAAACAGGAACTATACGAAAAATCCGTAATCGACTCTAGATGAGCAACACGTCCTTTGTCCTTGTACATGTTAAAATCGCCATTCTCACAATTTTGAAGGGCAATCCCAGCCGAGTCGTATCCACGATATTCCAATCGCTTCAGACCATTAATAATTATTTCCCTTGCATCTTTGGTACCTATGTACCCAACAATTCCGCACATCGAAATCACTCCTAACTTACAACGTTACTATATCATATGAAAGAAGCTTTGACAATTAAAAAATCGATTATTTAAAGAGTTTTATAATCGATCTTTCTGACGAAAAATGTGGAAAACTATTTGCAACAAAACGACCATCACTATAACAACCACTATATGGCCAAACAAAAAGAAAATCCGATTATCTAAATAAACGATATCAGGAGCGATTAGTTGAATATAATTGGCCGGATTTTCAGATATTTTTGATTCATTATTTATATCCACAAGAATCATTCCCACGAAGTATAATCCCAGTGGTACAAAGACACTAGAAATATGACGAACCCATGTCGAACAAAGCAAATAGAGCGTATTGTAAAACATCGAAAACAAGACCACTTTGCTTACTAAACTACGGACAAATGAAAGCGATAATGGGATGGGGTAAACCGATAGAAGTCCGATAAGAATAGATGTCAAAATGACCGATATGAATACCGTGTACGCTGTGATGACAAACCATTTTGCAAGTCGCACTTTCAAAGGATTATCTCGTACATACAAATACACGTCGTAGTCATTATAGTAATCACTGTACACCCATAGAAACGTCATCCATCCCATCAATGTTATTTTAATGATTAAAATACCTTGATATAGAAGTTCAAACTTCAGCATCTGCCGCTGATAGAGAATCGTCGAGGGTGGTAGTTCAAGTGATGCGATATCATATAGTATCGCTGTTATAGTGATCAACATGATAAAGCAAATTGTATGGATTTTCCGATGAAGTAAAAACGTGCTATGCGTCTTAATCAAGTCGAATCACCCCCATCGCAATATCCATAAAATAATCAGAATTATGCGTAGAGATTATCACGTTTTTTGTGGTTTCTTTGAGGATCGTTTTAAGTTGTTGTAGTCCTTGAATATCCAATCCTTCTGTTGGTTCATCCAATAACATTGTTGTCTTGTTGTGACAATATGCTTGTATGATATTTAACTTCCCTTGCATCCCTTTTGATAATTGACTGATTATTGCGTGGCGTTTATGGTCCAATCCGAAATCATGCAATAGTTCATTGTATGGACTGTCGCATATGGCATCAAGAAAAACTTCTACCGTGCAATCCTTAGGAAATTGAGGGTGTTCTGGTGCGTAGGAAAAGGTCTCGTTTGTGGTAATTGTCCCATGGTATTCTACTAAGCCCAGTAACGCTTTAAATAATGTGCTTTTCCCACTTCCATTTGCTCCTACAAGCAACGTAATCCGCTTATCTATGGTGATTTGAGGATAGACAAGTTGTACGTGCTTGTAGGACTTTACCACATCCTTAATCTGAATCATGATGATAGAGAACATATTGCGATTCATACTCGGGTTGAAAGGTGGTTGAATTCATAAACGGAAAATCATCAATGATAAAGGTTCGAGAATTATCATGTAATTGATAAATAATCTCTACTGCACCGCGGTGGAAGATGATGGGGTATTCATATTTTAATGGAAAATACAATGTTTTTGATTGTCCTTTTTGAAGCACGATTGCGGTTTTTTGATTGGTTGGTTGGATTGTGAACGAGTATGGATGGCCAAGACATTCTTCTACGGTTATTCGCCCTTCACATGCGGTCTCGGTTATATTCGCCGTGTCCACTTGAACAAGGTCCGACAGGAGATTAACGGATTCAATCGTTAATATGTCCGTAGTGCGATTGACAAGCTCAATCGTAATACCAGTAACGGTATCGAGTGCATCGATGGACCCATACGTTGCTTGCAAAGTATGAAACGTTACGTCCTGTTCATCGGTTTGTAAGAATCGGATGTTCCATTCCCCAATCTCCAATTGTATGGTCTCGCCATTGGTATAGGATAGTTCCAATGAGGCGTTGGGAATCTGAACCATTTGATTCTCATGGATGACTCCTGTTTTTATATAGAACGCGACCGGATAAAATGCTTGTTCTTGATAATAATAGGGTTGATCACGTGTTGTAATGTGTTCCAGTTCAACCGGGAAAACAAGGGTGTCATTGATAATTTTCACGCTATTGATATACGTCTCATCCACAGCGTAGTGTTCCAATTGATTTACTAATACTTCGATTTTATACGTATCCTGATCATCACCATGATAGAACGAATATACGCGTGGATTGGTTAGAATTTTCAGTTCCTTTTGTGGTGGTCGAAGAAGGACATACGTGATCAGTAAGGCGATGATCGCGCCACTGAAATACACGAATTTCATTCAATAACTTCTTTCACAATACTATAGTATTCCGTAGTAACGATAAAGACTTCCCAACCACCTTGACGTATTCGCTTCCAAAACGCGTAGTATGCGGCTACACCATTGGATACCTTACCTTCTCCCTTTACCTGAACGAGGAGATGAGTATTGGGGTCGACCAATACTTTGATCGTGATTTCCTCTTCTTCTTGATTCATTGTTGTCGTGGTTATCGAGGAATCCAATTTGCTTTCCAATCCCAATTTAAACCCATTATATGGTCCACTGGCATCCAGCGCAATTGAGCCTGAGGCACTGTATTGTTTTTTAACATAACGATTGGTTTCAAAGCGAAAATTCTCCGTGATTGGTGTTTCGCCTTCATTGTAAATTACATACAACGTTTCTTTGGTATAAATCACTGGTTCGGTTTTGTATGCGGTATAGGTACGCCATCCAAAGAAGCGTCGTTTGGATACTTTTTCGATATATTTTTCATAGTCTGAATCAGGGAAGTTTTCCATCCACACCATTCCGCTATGTTCGAACTCCGTTTCTTGATACGATAAGTAATCACTAGCGTGAACATGTTGTTTGGATAAGGCAAATACAAGTAATAGCAATGTCATTGTAAATAGTTTTTTCATTAAAAACACCTCCAATCATATGGTATGACTGAAGGTGTGATTTTTCTCATAGTAATTCATCTTTAATCGTTTCTAGTTTCTGCTTCATATCGTGATATCCGAGTTCAAATCGGCGTTCGATGTGTTTGTGAGAAAAATCAAGAATTCCTCGTAAACTGCGTTTGGGAAAAATGGTATAGACGTTTGCCTCTTCGACTTTTTTAATCCGCATCGAACTGAATGTATACAAATCGATAACGATAATCGTATCGCATCCGGCATCAATTAATGGTTGATAGGGTGTATTGTCTAACACACCGCCATCGTAATAGGTTTTCCCTTTGATTGTAATCGGTCGGAATGCAATTGGAATAGCGCAGGAAGCCAACAATGTCTTTTCAATGGTTTCTGGATCAATGGTTCGCAAATCAACGTAATGAATGCGCTGATTTTTTTTGAAGTAATGTTCATAGTTTGTTCGTAGTAGGTCAAAAAATGTGCTGTTGTCATCACCAATATGTGTTGTCGCAACGTATATTTCTTTGTCTTTAATGATGTCATAATCGATTGTTTCATGAAGCATTTTCTCCAGTTTACGGGTGCTAAATACACCACGGTTAAAGAAGTTGAGTTTTTCTTTAAACAAGCGTTTCATGATATGTTTTTCGATATTGAACAAACTCTTATCATCCAAATTCATCCATGTTTCTTTTGCAAGTTCGTAGTCCCCCATAGCAAACAACACGGCATTCAATGAACCAACACTTGCGCCGCTAAAGGCTGTAATATGTTGGTCGATTCCAAATTCTTTCAGCGCTTTCCATGCACCAATTTGATACGCTCCTCTAGCGCCTCCACCAGCAAGAGCTATGCCTAGTTTTTTCATTCATACACCCCTATATAATGATTTCTTTGATTCGATCTCCTTGTTGGATTTGATCGACAAATTCCATCCCTTTTGTGACTTGCCCAAAGACGGTGTGAACACCATCTAAATGGGGGAAGCTATCATAGCAGATAAAGAACTGACTGCCACCGGTATCTTTTCCAGCATGAGCCATACTAATCGCACCAACAACATGCTTGTGTGGGTTGTTTTTGGTTTCACAAGGAATCGTGTATCCGGGTCCACCGGTACCATTTCCGATTGGACATCCACCTTGTGCAACAAATCCAGGAATGACACGATGAAATGTGAGTCCGTTGTAGAATCCTTTGTTCGCCAATGTCTTAAAGTTGTTAACTGTGATTGGTGCTTCTTGTTCGAATAGTTCAATTTCGATAATATGGTTGTTTGCTAAAATAATGGTTCCGTTCATAATGTCCTCCTAATATTGTCGTTTTTGTCCATTTTTGTAGGCTGCTTTGATAAACCCGCCTCCTAGACAGACTTCGCCATCGTAAAATACTGCTGCTTGTCCTGGTGTAATTGCTCGAATATCCTGTTCAAAGGTAACTTGTAGTGTATCGTCATCGTTAAATTCAATGGTTACCGGATGATCTTGTTGGCGATACCGGAATTTTGCCGTACAATATAACGGTCCTTCAAAACGCTTTAGATTGATTAAATTGACATCTTCCACGATACATGAATCACTGTACAATACGGGATGATGAAATCCTTGTCCGATAATCAAATCATTGGTTTCTAGGTTTTTACCAATGACAAACCACGGTTTATTATCATATTGATTACTTCCACCAATACCGAGACCTTTTCGTTGGCCAATGGTGTAATACATCAACCCTTGATGGGTATTTAATACATCACCATCTTCGGTAATCATGTTTCCTGACTGACTCGGTAGATAGTTGGCTAGAAAACGATTGAAATCGCGTTCACCAATAAAGCATATTCCCGTGGAATCTTTTTTGTCTTTGGTGGCTAAATCATACTTGTGAGCAATATCACGAACTTCTTGTTTTGTCAGTTCACCAACAGGAAATAATGTATGTGATAATTGCTTTTCGGTCAATTGACTAAGGAAGTAGGTTTGATCCTTGTTATTATCAATCCCCCGGAGTAGTTTCGGATGGTCGCCATGCTCAACTCTGGCATAATGACCCATGGCAATATAGTCTGGATTAAATTGTTTTGCGTGTTCGATAAATGCATCAAATTTTATGTATTTATTGCACAGAATATCCGGGTTTGGTGTCCGTCCTTTTTTATACTCATCAAGGAAGTATGTGAATACATTATCCCAATATTCTTTAATGAAGTCAACCCTAAATATAGGCACACCTAATTTGTTGGCTACCTTTTCTGCATCTTGGTAGTCAATCTCTTGTGGGCAGATGTCATCATCGATTGTTGGATTACCAAGAATATCGTTGTTTGTTGTGGAATCCCAGTTACGCATAAAAAGACCAATGACATCATAGCCTTGTTCTTTTAATAATGCTGCAGCAACGCTACTGTCAACGCCACCACTAAGTCCAACAACAACTCGTTTTTTCATGATAATGAAATCCTCTTTTCTTATTAGTAGTCAATATCCGAAGGCAACCGCAAATCACCTCTAGGATTCACTGAAATATCCAATATTTTGGGTCCGTCCGGTGTTGCTTGTCGTTTAAATTGTTGCGAGTAAAAACGCCGGAAAAATTGTGATACATAGTGTGTTGTTTCTTTCGTTGTTAAATCGAATACCATCGGTAATAACCATTGAATCCGATCGGCGGTATCCCCATAGCGTAAGACGCGATGGATGATAAAATCATTGATTTCATATTTACCGATAGCTTCTTCGGTTTTTTGATTACTTGTTAGTTCTGGTGTGATTGGTGTCGCCACAATATCATAGAGTGTGTCTTGTACAGCGCTAATGAATTTGTGATTGGCATACTCGGTAATCATAAATCGAACCAATGTTTTGGGGATTCCGACGTTGATACCATACATACTCATTTGGTCACCATTATAGGTACACCATCCGAGTGCCATTTCACTCAAATCACCAGTTCCAAGCACTAGACCACCATAGGTATTGGCCAAATTCATTAAAATCATCGTCCGTGCACGAGCTTGTGTATTTTCATAAGTGATATCTTCGGTTACCCCATCGTGACCAATCAATGAGAAATGATCTTTTACGTGCTGATTGATATCAATATCAAGCGCTGTAACCTGAAGGTGTTTCATCAAGTTATCCGCATTGATTTTGGTTTTTTTGCTGGTATGTAGTCCCGGCATTGTGACCGCAATAATACCTTTACGGTCGAGTGCCAATGCATCAAAAGCACGGCATGCGATTAATAAAGCTAATGTTGAATCAAGACCCCCACTAATCCCAATAACAACATGATTCGCACGCACGTGGTTTAGCCGTTTAATCAAAGCATTTTCTTGTAATGCAGCGATTTTTTCAAAACTTGCTAAGATGTTCTTTTTGGGGATGAACGGCGTGCGATCAAACTTTTTTGAAAAGGTATAATCCTCACTTTTTTCTAAGGAAAATGTGATGTGTTGAACATCATGGCGATATAAGTTCATACTATCGCGATAACTCGCGTTTGTACGACGAGCAAAATCGATTTTCGCTAAATCAATATCACCATAAATAATTTCACTATCTTGATTGAAATTCTCGGTTTCAACGATTAGTTCACTGTTTTGGGCAATAAGATTATGACCTGAGAAGACCGTTTCACTAGAGCTCTCATGGACACCGGCACTACTGTATACATATGCTCCTGCATTGCGGCGACTGTGTTCTAAGATTGCTCGTTTTCGAATTTCTCGTTTTCCTAAGACTTCATTGGATGCACTGAGATTCACGATGATTCGAGCACCATTGAGACTGAGAATATTCCCAGGGCTAATCGGTGCCCACATATCTTCACAGACTTCAATGCCAAACGATAGTTCATCATGTTCTTCCCTAAATAGCAGTTTACCAAAGGGAACGGTTTGATTCAAGTAGGATACTTCCTGTACGTGTTTCACAACATTAAACCCACTTTGAAACCATCGTTTTTCATAAAACTCACCCGTGTTTGGTAAATAGAATTTTGGTACAATTCCTAAAATGGTTTGTCGTTGAATAACAAATGCACAATTATAGAGTACTCCATCCAGTTCTAACGGTGCACCAACGACAACAATTCCGGGATGAGGATTGTTCTCTAATAAGAATGCAATGGCCGTTTTGGTTGCATGGAGTAGACTTTCTTGGAAAAAGAGATCGTTACAAGTATATGCGGTCACTGACAGTTCCGGAAAAACGGCAATGGCCGCTTGATTATCTTGTAATAACGATATAATTTCTTTGATATTGTAATCTGGATTTCCCACTTTCAATCGTGGGGTGATACTCGCTACTTTAATAAAGTCATTCTTGAACATCTTCATCACCTCGATACAATTCATTATTTATTATATAGTCATACACTGCTTCTGGTACTAGGGACTTATCAAAGGATTCTCGAAATCCCGTCGAACTAATATCCATATCAAACTCCGGGAACAAGACAAATTGTGATTGATGACGTTGCAATACCGGATTGTGCATAATGAGGTTATGAATATCAAGACCATATCGACCTAACACAATGATTTTAAACTCCGACAGTAGGCCATGAATATTGATCCATTTGTGCATGTTAATGAGGTTATCCGCACCAACGACAAACAGGACATCATCCTGATATGCATCACTGATTCGGATTAGTGATTGATACGTACCTAAATAATCACTATCGCTAATTTCAATCTCACTAATCGCAACATGTTCTTTGTCGCTAATAGCTAGCTTTAACATATTCACACGATCATAATTACTAGCTAAATCACTTTTCGTGTAAGCACTGCTTACTGGGAGAAATAAGAATGTAGCATTCGGAAACTGCGATAGCGTAAAATCACACACTTCCAAATGCGCATTGGTAACCGGGTTAAATGCCCCACCAAAAACAATGATCATTGTCATCACCTCGACCATATTATAACATATATTTTGTTTATCCTATAACTATGTTATAATAATGTGAGGTGAAATTATGAAAATCAATCGAGCGTATATTTTACGCCTTGCAAAGGAGATATTACAGATTCCTAGTCCCAGTGGATATCCCGTTGAAATCATCCCCAGAATCAAACAAGAAGCTTCAACATATAACCTTGAAACAACAACGACAAAAAAGGGGAATTTGATCATTACATATCCCGGTTTGACAGACTATAGTGTTGGATTAAGTGTTCACGTCGATACTCTTGGTGCTATGGTTCGCAGCATCAACAGTAAAGGGGAAATCAAATTCACCACAATTGGTGGGCCGATTTGGCCAACATTGGATGGTGAATATTGTACCATTAAAACCCGTGATAACAAGGAATATACCGGTACATTCTTATCGACAAGTCCTGCGATTCACGTTTACAAAGATGCAAAATCAAAAGAACGCAGTCCGGAAAATATGTATGTTCGCTTGGATGAAGTTGTTCACAATAAAGAAGACGTCGAACAACTAGGCATTGAAGTTGGTAATTTCATTTTCATCGATCCCAAAACCACAATTACATCCAGTAATTTTATCAAGTCTAGATTCTTAGATGACAAGATCAATGTCGCCAGTATTTTTGGCTTAATTCAATATTTACAAGAACAGAACATCACGCCAAAATACACGATTAAATTTATAATCTCTACGTATGAAGAAGTCGGCCACGGTGCTTCCTTTATTCCGGAACTGGACGAAATGATTGCTGTGGATATGGGCTGCATTGGCGATGACTTAACCTGCACGGAATACGATGTCTCGATTTGTCCCAAAGATTCCAGTGGTCCGTATGATTATGATTTAACAAACCGCTTAATTCAAGTTGCCAAAGCGAACGACATCGCCCATGCGGTAGATATTTATCCGTATTACGGTAGTGACGTTTCTGCTGCAATTCGTGGTGGTAATGATTTTAAAGGAGCCTTATTAGGTCCTGGTGTTCACGCTTCACATGGCATGGAGAGAACCCATGTGAAAGCAATCGAAGCCACGATTTCATTATTGCTTCATTATTTAACCTAAAAAACGCATAATTGCGTTTTTTTTATGGTATAATTGACTGTTAGGAGTGAGCCTATGAAAATCACATTGCCCAATTATCAAGAATCGATACTAAACGTCACAAACTCCTTTTTGCGACACTATAAAGCAAAACATGATTATCCTTCATTACCCGAACTCGATCAAGTCCTAGACAATCATTCGTTTAATCATATTATCTATGTGTTACTAGATGGACTTGGAATGAACGTAATCGAAGAACATCTACAGCCAAATGACGCCATCCGCCAATATCTTCAACGGCCGATTACCAGCGTTTTTCCACCGACAACGGTTGCAGCAACCGATGCGGTATTGTCCGGTGATCCCCCGATTGTTAACGGTCATATCGGTTGGGTCCAGTATTATCAAGAAGAAGACGTTCACGCTGTGGTATTTCAGAATAAAGATTTTTACACTGGTGACGTGTTCAGCGAGGATTTACGACATAAATATTTCTCATTTGAAACCATGTACGACAAGATAAATAAGGCCAATCCAACGATTCAAACCAATGAGTTTTTTCCATCGTTTCGTGAAGGTGGTAGTGAGACTTTTGCCCAGCAGATTGAGCGTGTCCTATTAACGACACACAATACCGATCAATCGTTCAATTACGTCTATTGGATCGAACCGGATTTAACCCAACATGTCCATGGGACGTCCAGCAAGGAAACCAAGGCCGTTGTCCAAGGATTGAATCAGGACTTTACATCACTAATTAACAATGTAGATGATGATACACTTGTTGTTTTGATTGCCGATCACGGTCTCGTTGATGTCGACATTATTCCTCTCTTCGAATATCACGATGTGACAACCCATTTTATTCGCAAACCAGCAATTGAACCACGGGTGACTACATTTTATATCAAAGAGGGGCATGAATCCGCATTCGAAGAGTCATTTACTACACATTTCGGCTCGTACTTCGACTTATACAAAACATCGGATTTTCTAGAGAAACAATGGTTTGGTGAGGGAGAGATCCATCCTAATTTAATGCAGTGTTTTGGGAATTACATTAGTGTCGCCACATCACTATCTATGTTTGGTCTCCATGAAGGTAAAGGATACAAAGCACATCATGCCGGACTTAGTGCTGAAGAAATGATGGTTCCACTCATAATTTATTACAATCAAAAAAAGGTCAAATGACCTTTTTTTTATTCAATGGTATCAATATAGTAATACGAACTATTGAAGAATCGTTTGTAATTTGTCACGTCCTTACTAACAAATGTGACGATAAACTCTTCTTCATTGGATCCAACTTCAATGGTTGCAATAATGGTACTACCGCTTGTTACAGTGCGTTTCACCGTTACGGTCTCACCATCAAATAATTGGACAAACGTATCACAATAGCTCCTCGTCTCATCGCCAAAATACGTTTCACAGGCATCACTGGAATCCATATTGGTAAAGAAATCGGTAACCAATTGATCTTTATCAGTATAACCAGATGGCATCACAAAGAGCATATAGGCTCCATATAAAACAGCTGCGATGATGAGAAGAATTAAAAGTCGCTTCCCAAGTTTTTTCATTCGTTTTCTTCTTTCTTCGCCGCCTTTTTAAACGGTCTAGAGAAGATACTAGCAACTCCCTTTGGAAAAGCAACCAAGCCTTCAGAGATGATCCTTGGCATGAGTTTTACACTTTCTTTATAGGCATTTCGACGAATTTGTTTCTTGTCTAATAACTGGTTGTCATTATACAGGTATTTTTGCGTAATAATCCCGACACGACACGTAAGTAAGCTATTTGCTATTCCACCAATCAAGCTCGACGAGATTGTTTTTAAGAAGGGAATATCGGTTAGGGTTTCACCAATTTTCGTTGGCATGTATTCTGTCATATCAATATCTTCGATTCCTTCGGCAATGAGTGAGGTTACCATGACATTCAAACTGAGTTTACCCAAATATGGATAACTCGGACGAAATCCCGATACTTCAACTATTTCGCGAATCATTTTCAAGTTAATAGCCAACACACTAAGCATATCCAAATTTCCATTTTGCGATAAAGCCGTGGTTACTAGCACGCTTTTAGCATTGCGGACGATCACTTCATTCATCTCGTTTTTAAGCGTGGTTTCAAATACGGTCTGAAGACTATTGCGAAGCTCTTCATGGTTGTTCATAGAACCTTTTAATAGCTCTTTATCATCGTCGGTTAATCGATTGTTTTTCAATAATACTTGGGTGGCATCCTTATAGATTTTATGTCGCTTCGTATCATCGGTTAACATCGCATCTACGGTAAATGTTGGACTGAGTGCAATCACGCGAATCGGATTGACAATTAACACATAAAAGAGAAGGATGCTTATTCCATAAAATGTATATTCGACGTACGGAGAGATTTCTCGTAATTTCACACCGACATCAAGTACATTGCTTAACAAAATAAAGAATATGACGATAAATGCGCCTATTCCAATTAAAATCCAAAACCGTTTTTTACCCATCATATCACCTCGTTATCCCTATTTTATCACAGAGTTGTGAACATTGTAAGAATATCGGAAAAAAGCACGAAAACGTGCTTATTCTTCTTTTAGAAACTGTTGTAGGAGTGCTTCTTCTTGTAAGACTTCATCAACAAATTCTTTGTCTTCCTTTGGTGGCATTGTCGTGATACTGACAACCATGTTATAGACGACATAGATCAACGCCAAAACGTAGTTTAAGTTTATTGCTTTAACGATTCGACTACTGGTATAGTAAAAATCAGTGTATAAATAGTTGTTCTCAATCAATCCACCAATACGGTCGGGGATCATATAGACGTATACGATTTGTGATGCAATCATCACCACGGTGATTAATCCATTGTAAATGGCGACATCTCGTAACGATTGCGTTGTCACATCTTTGTGGCGTCCAATCAGTACGAATACCAGGATATTCAACACCAAGAATATGAAATACGAAACGAGAGGCATATTGAAAATGGTGTTTGTTTCGTAAAGGGTTTCTAAATGTACATTGAATAAGGTTACCGTAACCAATCCATGAAAGTTCGTCCCGAAACGATTGTTATAAAGGACAATCGCCAATAAGAAATAAAGTCCAATCACGATACTAAAATGTACGTATGTCCGCATAATCGATGTTTTATTCATCGTCTTTTTCCTCCAGATATTGATTATAGTACTGTTTTACAACCTCATGATCAAAGGGATATGATCGCTGTTCAATTCGTTCTTTTAATACCGACAGTTCACGTTCTAGAATCGACTTCAGTTCGATCGGATATTCCATTTTCATTTTATGTTTATTGTATTCATTGCGGTCCAGTGTTGTATAAGAAAAATCATCTACTACTTTAATATCAAGATCATAATCAATGTATTTTAACGCTTCATCATCAATGACAAAAGGACTAGCGATATTGCAATAAAAGTGAATTTCATTCTTTTTAATAATGCCAATAATGTTAAACCAATGGTCTGTAAAAAACCACGTAACTGAGGGTTCTCTGGTATGCCAGAAACGGCCATTGGACTCAATCACCTTTGTTCGTCGATTAACAACAACAATGTAATCATCCGCTTCAGCGACTACAGTTGCTTTTTCCCAAATTCGGTGCAATGTTTCATCATGTTTATAGCTTTGTATTTGGATGTTTTTCCCCACCAAAGTACTCATCGTCTCACCTCTTATTTTTGTAAGTAGTCTTTGCCTTTCATACTATCGGGTTCATGGCTATACAACCCTTTGTATCCTTGTTGCCGCAGCACTTCATACGCAACTATTGCGACGGTATTACTGAGATTTAAGCTGCGTACCTTGTCCGTCATTGGCAAACGCAAACATCGATCCAAATGTCCTTGTAATATATCTTTTGGAATCCCACTCGATTCCGCCCCAAAGACTAAGAACACATCTTCATCAATGGTATAATCCATCGCATCGGGTGACGTTTGACCATATCGTGTCAAAAAGAACAAGGTACCCGTGTTTTTTTCAATAAACTCTTCCCAGTTTTTATACACCGTATAATCCACATGTTCTAAATAATTTGCAGCACTCCGTTTCACATACTTGGTATCCAATTTAAATCCAAGGGGTTCAATGAGATGTAAATGCATGTTGGTCGCTGCACACGTTCTCATAATATTCCCCGTATTTTGTGGAATTTCGGGGTGATACAATACAATATGATTCATATTATCACAATCCTTCCAAGATGGCTATTACACGTTTTGCTGTTTCATTATACCATAGATTATCTTCTAATATAACCATACTTTTACGGATATCTGGAAGATACGATATCAAACGCTGATTTGCAATCAAACATAAGGCATTGCGTTTTATAATCGATGCCCCACGCCAACTAGAAGCATTATTCTGATACACCTTCATATACTCACGGTTACTCATCGACAGCAACTCTTTAAGATTTATATTTTCAATACCGCTTGGTTCAAACTCAGGATATTTATGAATATCCAGTGCACCATTTTTAGGACAGACACGCTGACAAATGTCACACCCGTAAATCATCGTTTTAAAATAGGAAATTTCTTCATCACTAAACGGAATTTTCTCTTGCGATAAATGTGAGATGCATTTGTCTTGTTCAAAGCCATTGTCCAGTGCTCCACTAGGACAAGCATCAATGCATTTGCGACACGTTCCACAATCGTCGAGCGGTTGGATATTAGATGTTATATCCTGGTCGATAAGGATTGTTGCTAAAAACGAATAGGTTCCATATTGAGGAATAATTAAGTATTGGTTTTTACCAAGGAATCCCATCGTACTTAAGTATCCCGCAAAACGTTCATCCACACCACTGATATCAACACTGGCTTTTGATTGAATATTGAGTTCGGATAATTTCGTTGTTATTTGATCTAATATTCTCTGAAACACCAGGTGATAATCGACATTGTAACTATATCGTGACAAAATCCCATACCCTTTTCCGGACCATTTCACTAATTTGGATGGATAGGGAATCGCCAACGTAATAATCGTCTTGTAAGCTTCCAAATAATGGTAATCACTAAAACCATCGCTTTTGTCCAATGCACTGCGATGGTTTTTATACTCTGAAACGGATATAAAATTGTATACTTCCACATATTCTTGTAATATTGCTTCGATTTGTTGTTTCAATGGGATCACCATCTTTATTATATATCCATTATATAGTCTTTTTCAGGAAAGTCAAAATGCAAAATACTGTGTTATTTTGCTACATAAAGTCTATTATGTTGCTATTTATCACACTTCACCCATTGAATGTGTGAATTTGCTACAATATAAGTGGTGAAAACATATGAATAATATCGGTGAAATGTTACGTAAAATCAGAGATGAAAAAGGATTCCCTCAAAAAGTTATTGCTGAACATTTAGGTGTTCATCGAACAAACTATTCGCGAATTGAAAACAACATTCAAAAACTCACACCTGAGCAGATTGTTTTATTTTGCGAATTTTGCGATGTATCTGCAGATTACCTTTTAGGTGTATCCGTTCAAAACAAAGAAGTATACAGTGTTCAAACAATGGAAGAAATTACGAAAAAAGCAGATGAAATCAAAGCACTGATTAAACGATAAAAAAGCCCATATTTGGGCTTTTTTAATTGTTAAAGATTACAGTTGCTACATATCCAAAGATAAAGATAATCCATCCTGGATGCCATAATCCCCAAATAAATCCGAGAATTAAGAATCCAGCTGCACATGTTGCATAGATTGCTTCATTAATCTTTTTTTGTCGATACGTCATCATAGTACCTCCTGACAATTGTTCGGTTGAGACGGTAGCATACAGTACAAGTGGTACGGCAATCGCCGCAATGATAAGGATCACCGGTACGTATGATTGATACTCCTCAACACCATAGATAAAGATTGAGATTGGCGAGAGAACAAGCATTGTAATTGCGATAATGAATAACAATAATTTACGGTTTTGAATTTTTTTCGATAATTCTTTGTCTTTAAGTTTCCCCCGTAAAATTTCATCTACTGTTACTTCATAGATATCAGCAATTGCGACAAGGGTAAATGCATCGGGAAGATTTTCTCCACGTTCCCACTTGCTCACAGCTTGGAATGATACACCAAGTTTATCGGCTAACTCTGCTTGCGTAAACTGATGTTCTTTCCGTAATTGAATTAAAATTTCTGAAATGTTTCCTTTCATGTTATCACCTCACCATTAGTCTATAACAATGCCATCATAACCACAATAACGCATATGTTGTATTTACTAAACCTGTGGTTGAATTTCACATTTAATTCCCTTTATAAAGACATTTTTTAATTCTAGTAAAAGTTGAATATACTTAATTATACAATAAAAAAAGCAATTAATACAAGATTAATTGCTTCGAATGTCATCTAATATAGAATCATTGAAAAGTTGATTGCGGAACATTTCTATTTCAAATTTATATGGGGGATGAATCTTGTCTTTACTGTCGTCACTTGGTGTAACATATGGTGTTTCAAGGATTTTCGGAATTGAAGTGAAATCTGGATGATTGACGATGTAGTTCAATGCATCAAATCCAAGATAACCAAACCCAATGTTTTCATGACGGTCTTTTCCTGCACCTTTTGGATTTTTGGAATCGTTAATATGGAATACGCTAATCCGATCCTTACCAATAACACGATCAAACTCATCAATCACTGCATCAAAATCATTCTTTGTATCATATCCAGCATCATGCGTATGACATGTATCAAAACATACACTAAGACGTTCATCGTGTTCAACCCCATCGATAATCGCTTGTAGCTCCTCAAATCGACGACCGACTTCCGTCCCTTTTCCCGCCATCGTTTCGAGTGCAATTTTAACATCCAAGTCCTTGGTGTTTTCAATAACTTTGTTTAATCCCTCAATAATATATTGGATTCCAATCTCAACACCTTGTTTCACATGTGCCCCAGGATGAAGGACAATTTGCTTCGCTCCTATAGCAGCAGTTCGCTCAATTTCACTTGTTAAAAAATCCACAGCAAATTGCCGTTTGGTTGGATCCCCATTGGCAAGGTTCATGATGTAAGGTGCATGAACAATGATGTTTTCAAATGGGATACCTGCTTGATTCATTAATGCTTTTGCTTCTTCTATTTTCATCGATGACATCGGTTTACGACGTGTGTTTTGTGGTGCTCCTGTATAAATCATGAAGCTGTTTGCGTTATATGACAAAGCTTCCTGTACAGCACCAACTAACATGTCGTTCCCATTCATCGATACATGACTACCGATTTTTAACATTACGACCTCCGTTTTTTTCGAAGCACGCGTTTCTTCGCTTCTTGTACTTTTTTATGATATTTCTTTTTGTATCCTGGTTTGACTTTTTTATTGTTCTTTTTCACATTGAGTGTGTGTTTATCAAACCCAGCAGTAACTCGTTCGCGTTTATCTCGTTCTTTTCGTTCCCGTCGGTGGACAAGTTCACCGTCTTTGATATCTTTATAGGCGATGTCAATTCCTTTTTGTTCAAGGAAATCGACATACGCGTCATCATTTGGTCCATAAAAACTAATGGCTAACCCATCATAACTGGCTCGCCCGGTACGTCCCGTACGATGAACATAGAATTCCATATCTCGTGGAAGCTCGTAATTGATTACGTGACTGACACCATCAATATCAATTCCACGGGAAGCAATATCACTGGCAATGATGTATTGAAAATCACCATTATTAGCCATTTTCATAATCCGGTTTCGTTCTCTTGCGGGAATGCCCCCATGTAGTTTTGCAGCGTTATATCCTTGACTAATGATGTGACTACCGAGTTCTTCGACGGTCTCTTTGGTGTTACAGAAAATAATTGCAACATAAGGATTTAGAACTTGTAACAATTTATCGATCATGGTTTTCCGTTGTTTCGATTTTAACGGAACAAACACATGTTCAATATTCAGACTAGATAGTTCTTGGGGTTTGACGTATACTTCAAATGGATTCGTCATATATTTGCGTAAAAAGGGTTTTAGTTTTTCTGGTATTGTTGCACTGAACACCATCATTTGCAAATCCTCTTTCATTACACTAGCAATTTGATCAATGTCTTCTAAGAATCCACTATCCATCGCCATATCGGCTTCGTCAACAACAAATGTCTTAGCGGAATAAATCTTCAACTTGTTCTCTTTAATCGCTAAATCGCGTAGTTTTCCCGGTGTTCCAATAACAATCTGTGGTTGTGATTTTTCGAGTCGTTCTAACTCTTTTTGACGGTTACTCCCACCGGTATATCGACGGATATCAATTAACGTCTCACTGTGATTGGCGATTTGTTTGGCAAACGTATAGATTTGATTAGCGAGTTCTCTTGTGGGAGATGTAATTACGACTTCTACGTCATCAGAGGACACATCAAGATTTTCAAAAATCGGTATCAAAAAAGCATGCGTTTTACCACTACCAGTCTGACTACAACCAATGATATCCTCTCCTTTTATCGCAACAGGTATCACTTTGTTTTGGACCTCAGTAAACGCTTTAAATCCCAGTTCTTCTACCGCTTTCTTAATGTATGGTTTTTGTATGTTCATTGTGTATTCCTCCCGTACAAATTATACTACATAATTATATCATTTCCAAATATTATGACTATCTTGTATAATGGATTTAGGTGATTCTATGCAAACAATAAAAATCACACCACGTGGCTATTGTCATGGTGTTGTGAATGCAATAAATACTATAACAAAATTGACTGAATTGTCAACAAAAAAACCAATAACGATTCTCGGTTGGGTGGTTCACAACAAACAAGTAGTCGATTATTTCAAAGCCAAAGGCATTAAAACTTTGCATGATCCATCCAAAACGCGATTGGAACTATTGGATGAAATCGATGAAGGCATTGTCGTCTTTACTGCGCACGGTGTCAGTCCCCAAGTATACAAAAAAGCGGAAGAAAAAGGATTGGAAATCATCGATACAACATGTCGTGATGTCGTAAAATCGCACACCGTCGTTCAAGAGTTGATTGACGATGATTACGAAATCATATATATCGGCAAACACAATCATCCAGAAAGTGATGGAGCCAAAGGAATTAGTCCGTATGTTCACGTGGTGGAAACAATAGAAGAAATCAAATCGCTACGTATCACAAAAAGCAAAGTCGCTCTCACCAATCAAACCACAATGAGTTTATACGACATCTATCAACTTGCTGAGGAGGCACAAGCACTCTATCCCGATATCTACTTTGTCGATGAGATTTGCAATGCAACTCGCATTCGTCAAGAAGCCGTTCGTAATGCTTCACAGGATATCGATCACATTTATGTGGTTGGTGATTCGATGTCCAACAACTCCCGCCATTTACAACAAGTATCCATCGAGGAGGCGGATATCCCCTCGACACTCATTCAATCGGTGGAAGACATCAATATTAAAGAACTCGCTCAATACAAGGTTGTAGGCGTTACGAGTGGTGCATCAACACCAACACAAGTAACCAATGAAGTCATCGCCTTTTTACAACAATTTGATCCTTCTGATACCTCAACACATCAGAACATCAGTAGCTTACGCACAGAGACATTACTCGAAAGAAAAAGCACTCGCTAGAGTGCTTTTATTTTTTAGTTACCAGCATCAATACCTGAGGCACTATCTAAAGCAGTTTCTGACGCTCCATCTCCGTCATTCAGATCAATAGATGCAGTGACTATGATTGTGTAAGATTCACCGCCGATAATTGTATAATTACTAAATGTAATTGTACGGGTACCTCCTTCAGGATTACTGTTTGCATTTGATACATACATGTCAACTTCGTCGACGTATACACCATTAACATACAGATACGCTGTCCAAGATGTATCCGTTGCCACCGTGTCTGTATCTGAACCGATAGTGATATCAACTTCTAAGTTGTCTGCAACATTTTCCCAATTAACAAAGTTCTCGATTGAGACAGTTGGAGCAACTTGTGCTGTTGTTGTAGATGTATCCGTTGCAAGCATTTCTGCTGCTTGAACACCATTTCCATCCAGTAAGTTATAATCGGTTTCGACACGCACTTCATACTCTACTCCACTTAGGAGACCGCTAAATTGATCAGTATTATTTCCTACAATTAATGCAATCGTATCACCAGTAGCAATACCATCTTTATACAGAACTGCTTGCAAGTTGCCAGTGATGACAGTATCATCATCTGTAACATCGATGTCAAAGTCAATTGTTGTATCCCCCTCAGTTAGGCTATTAATAACGGCTGAAGGTGTAGCCGGAACATCTGTTGTAAATTCATATTCATAAACAGCTTCTGTTTCTGTTCCAGCACCCACATCATATGATGCGCTGATAACCAAACGATAATCATAATTTGTCAATAGATTCGTCATTTCAATGGTAGTAGTTGTATCACTGGTAATGATATATGTCGCTTTTGTAGTGAGACCTTCGTAAAGAGTAGCTGTCATGATAGACGTTGTCAGGATGCTTGATGCATCATCAATCGTAATATCAACTAAGTGATGACCCTTGTTACTGACAAGATCGTTGGTAATATTATCAATAGTGACCAGAACATCTGTCGATTGTGTTTGTGAGACTAATTCCACATCCGCTACAGGTCCATTACCATCATCCAACTCGTAATCTGCAAATACTTTGATTTCATATTCAGTTCCAGCTAGCAAGGTTGAAAACTGGATGTTATTCACACCAATTACTAGAGCAATGCTATCTACTTCTACGCTGTTTAGATATAGTACAGCAGATAAATTCGTATTGACATTGTCATTATCGATTACAGTAATATCCACATCAAGTGTTGTATTTGCAGGAGTAATAGCATCAATGGTTGCTGTTGGTGCAACTTCTGGTTTATCTTGGATGTATACAACTTGTTCTGCAAGTACTTGATCAGTCAAGTCACCGACACCATCTAATTGATTGTAATCTGCCTGAATTTCAACACGATAAGAAGTTTGTTCGATGATGATATAGTCAAATGAAATATTATTTGTTCCAACATTCAATACTACAGTATCAAGCACTGCACCACTACTATCGTAGAGGATTGCTTCAATATTACCAATGGTTGTATTATCATCATCGGTAATTTCTACGGTCATATCAAGTGTTGTTGGTAAGACAGTGGTTCCACTTATCGCTGCGCTAGGCACCTCATATGCAAGTGTTGATAAGCTAAAGGTTGCGATGAGTCCATCATCTTGTAATCCGGCACCATCATCCAAATCGTAATCTGCTGTAAAACGAATTTCAAATGGGAAGTTCGCTAAGAAGCCAGACAAGTCAAAGCTAATGGTGTTGATTGATACAGCCTGTGTTGCCACTACACTATCATTCACTACTAATAATGCTTTCACCGTACCAGGTGTCATCACACCATCTACATCATCGATAGTATATTCGATAACTACTTCATCTTCAGATACAGTTGTGCTATTCAAGGTAATTTGTGGCACTACTTTTTCTAATGTGACTACATAACTAAAGTCTAGTATTTCATCTGTTATAGCTCCACTAACTTCACCAAGATCATAATCACCGATGATTTCGATATAATATTCGGTATCAGAATCCAATCCGGTAAATGTAATTATTGTGGTTCCTAATGCAACATTTTGTCTTGTTACTTCAATATTGTTTTGATAAAGCACTGCTTCAATAGAACCATCCAATGTGCTATGTGTATCCACACTTTCAAGTTCAAGCGTGATTGTCGTACTAGCTGCTGTCTCTGTTACAATTGTGCTTGTAGGCACATTCAAACTACTGGTTTGGAATGTTCTATCAACAATTGTTTCGGTCAGTATTCCAACATCTTCAGATATTGGTTCACCATCATTCAGGTCATAATCAACTTCAACCTGCAATATGTAGGTTTCATTTGTAAACAATCCAGTAAACTCTACATTACTATTAAATCCAATATTCAATCCAATGCGATCAACTTCAACACCGGCTTCATTGTAAAGTACCGCATCACGTGATGTTGTGACACTATCAAAATCTGTAACAGTCACATCAACAATAATAGTATCGTTATTCAGAGTATCTAAATCAAATGATGCAGTTGGTACTGCATACGAATCTGTAGTAGCAGTTTCTGATATTGCCATAACACTGCTATAGACACCATTTCCATCACCATTATTATAATCTGTGACTATACGAATTTCGTATTCAGTTCCAGATAATAAACCAGTGAAGTTTTCTCCTGGATTTGCACCAACGTTAATAATTGTTTGTGCTTCATATACACCATCAAGATATAACTGGGCATATAAATTTCCGGTTGTGACAGAATTATTATCATATATTGTCGCATCGAAGGTAATGCTTGTTTCATCGACGACGATGTTTTCAATCACGGCTTCTGGTGCGAGTAAGTTGTATGAAATCAAGACCGCTTCTCCTAAGATGGCATCATCTTGTACCCCGGTACCATCCAATAAATCATAGTCAGCCGTGACGACTATACTATAGAATTGATCTTGAGTAACTGTATGACTGAAGGAGACATCGTTGCTACCTACGGATAGAACGACGGAATCCATCGGGGTTTCAGTTTCATCATACAATGTAGCAATGATGGTTGCGACAACGCTAGTGTCATCATTATCCGTGACAACGATGGTAGTGTCGACACTGTTTTGATGCGGTGTGATATCGCCAATGCTGATACTTGGTGCGTCATAGGCTAGAGTACGTAGTTCAATACTTGCTAAGACACCATCATCAATTAATCCATTACCGTCATCTAAATTATAATCTCCAGTAATACGAATCTCGAATGGGTAATCAGCGATGAAACCACTGAGATCGAATAGAACTTGATCGGTTAATAATTCTTGGGATGCGATCAACGTTACACCATCATATAATGATGCGATTAAGGTGTTGTTTGTATAGACACCATTATTGTCTAAGACACGGACGTCAAAGCTTACTTGATCGTAGGTGATTGAGACATTGCTGGTTTGAATACTTGGAGTTTCTTTGGCAGCGGTGGTAACGAGTTGACTATCAAACTCAACATCGGTTTGTTCACCAGCACCATCTTCTAAATCGTAGTCAGCGAAGACTTTTACTTCATACTCGTTATTTGCGAGTAATGTGTCAAAGGTGACGGTGTTTTCTCCAACAACTAAAACTTCTTCTTGGACAGTAGCTATACCATCTTTATATAATACCGCTTTTAAGTTGCCGGTTATCGCGCCATCATCATCAACGACCGTAATACCTACATCAAAAGCATCAAAGTCTGTTGCGATACTACCGATATTTACCACTGGTATCAGTACTGCTCTCGTTGTTTGGTAGGTAAATACTATAACTTCTCCAAACACTTCACCACTACGTTCTTGTAGGTCATAATCGGTTTCAATTTGAATGAGGTACTCACTACTTGACGCTAGTCCACTAAAGGTTTCACTTTGTTCCCCGACATTCAACGGAATCGAATCCACTTCAGAACCATTCAAGTATAATACTGCTTTAAGGTTATTTGTTACACTATAGTCATCTTCAACGATTACAGTAAAATCAATACTATCCGCATCAAATCCATCAATATTAAAGCTCGCACTTGGTGCTTCTAAAGCGTCGGTAGTGAACGTTGAACTTGCAAGTTCTTCATTGATCACTGTTGAAAGACCCGTATTTAAATCATAGTCGATAAAGACTTTCACGGTATAACTTTCATTCGCATATAATCCAGTATTAAAGGTTACATTATCATTTGTTCCGATAGAGACTAAGATTGTTTCTACTACAGTACCAAATTGGTCATATAAGACGACACGGCGTTCACTACTGACGGCATCTGTATCGGTGATGACAACATCAACGATAATACTATCTTCCGTGATCGAATCTTCTAATACACTAGTTGTTGGTGCTGCTTGTGCGTTCGTTGTTACTACAGTGCTTACCAACGTTTGATTAGCGTAGGTTCCTACCCCATCACTACTGTCATAATCTGTGATTACTCGTAATTCGTAATCACGATTAGATCTCAATCCCGGGAAGGATAAATCATCATTAAGAAGATTAATATCGAGTGGTAATTGATCAATGTATGTACCATCCAAGTAGAGTTGAACAAAGGTTGATGCAGCAATAATGGTAGCATCATTGTCATATACCATC
Organism: Candidatus Xianfuyuplasma coldseepsis; assembly: GCF_014023125.1. GTDB lineage: Bacteria > Bacillota_I > Bacilli_A > Izemoplasmatales > Izemoplasmataceae > Xianfuyuplasma > Xianfuyuplasma coldseepsis. Next base: position 1,647,672 of record NZ_CP048914.1, on the reverse strand, counting down.
GCATCAAATGTGATGGATGTTTGATCCAAATTGATATCACTAATGATAGCTTCAGGTATTAGTTTATTATAGATTGATACAACAGTTTCAGCTAAGATAGCATCATCTTGTGTTGCGGTTGCATCACGAAGGTTGTAATCGGCAACGATCACCACGCGATAGAGTTCTTGATACATTGTTGTGAAATCAAAGCTTATCGCATTGCTACCAACGACTAATGGGATCGCCGGTGCAACTTCAGCACCAGTATTATCGATTAATCGTGCTTCTAATCCGGCTACGATAGTGTTGTCAACATCGGTTACATTAACGGTAGCTTCAACCGTTGTTTGTGTTGCAACTGCGCCTGTGATACTTGCTTCAGGTACAGCATTTGTCAAGGTTGTAAAGGTTAAGGATGCAATTGTTCCATCCAGTACATCACCTTGATTATCACCTAAGTTATAATCACCTGTGAAGCGGATTTCAAAATCAAAGTCGGCAATGAAATTGGCAATATCGAAAGACACAGTGTCACTATCATATTGAATTTCATCGATAAGACTATCGCCAACATATAATCCAACATATAACGTTCCATCAATCATGACATCTTCGACATCATCAAAGGTAATGTTGAAGGTGATTTCTGTTTTCGTTAATGATAAATTACTTAGTACATATTCTGGTAATGGTTTGGTATCGGTATGAAGTTCAAATGTACCAATTTCTTGATGCAACTGTTCCCCGAGTTCATCGTTTCGATTATAATCGGCAAAGACGCGAACAGTATAATCGTAATCGGAATATAAGGTATCAAATGCAACCGCGAGATTTTGACCTACTGTAAGAGGTTGTTCAGCAATTTTTAACCCATCTTCATACAGTTCTGCAATTAAGTTATCGGTAATTGTACCATCATTATCACGCACTTCAATATCAACGATAAACGACGTATAATCCGTAATTAAGTTGCCAAAGCCTACTGTCGGTGCGGCTAAATCATCGGTACGAACATCAACTTCATCAAGAACAACGGCGAGTTCTGGCGATGTTTCAAGATTTAAATCATAGTCCGCTTCGAGTTTGATCGTATAATCCGTCGCCGAATCAACACCTAGGAATGCAACACCTTCTTGTGCTCCTAGAACGACCGGAACAACGTCTCCCGTTGCCACGTCATCTTTATACAATACCGCTTGTAAGTTTCCTGTAATAATTGAACTATCATCATTTACAAACGTATCAAATGTAATCGAATTACTTGTTACTATCACATTGGAAATACTACCAAATACACGGTTGTATCCCGTTGTTGTTAACGAGATTTGTTCCAACAATGCATCGGTAACAGCTGCTTCACCATCATTGAGGTCATAATCGGCAACAATGTTGATGTAGTATCTTGTTTCCGCATATACCGTGTCAAATGTAACATTGTTGTTAATTCCAACATTTAGAGTTATTTCATCACCCGTTGGAATAAGGTCTCCCGTTCCACTATCCACTTCTAACAAGATGGCGCGGAGATTCCCCGTAATCACGCTATGTACGTCGTAAACTTCAATGCCAAGAGTAATAGTCTCTTGATTTGCTTGTTGCGAAATGATTGATGCACTAGGTTCATCATTGCGATCGGTTTTTATCGTTATTTCGTCAATCATATAATTACTTATTACGCCATTACCATCATTCAAATCATAATCGGCATAGAGGCGTATTGTATAGTTGTTATCGGATAATAATCCAACGAACTCAATATTGAAATTTTCACCAATGACAAGTGGTTGGGTTGCAATGGATGTACCTTCATAGAGTAATTCCGCAATGATACTTCCTGGTTCAACAACACCAAAGTCATCGATAATATCGACATCGATGGTAATGCTATTTTGATCTTGCTCTGAATCGAGTAAATCGTACGTTGGCAAGTCTTTGCTCAACGTCATTACATCGAGTGCGATCAACATCATATCTTCTAAGACCCCACTACCGTCATCCAAGTTGTAATCACCGATTACTTCAATCGTATATTGATTATTGGATAACAGGCCATCTACTTCAATCGAGTTATGTCCCTCGCTAACCAGGACGCTGGTAATCTCTGTGGATCCTAAGTATAGATATGCATAGGTTTCACCTGGTATACTCGTTCCATCCGCATCGATGATAACCACATCGAAATCAATCGTTGATGTTGTTGCTACGACATTGTGGATTTCAGCAATTGGCGCTTTGTCTTCTGCGGTATAGGACACGATCCGTCGTAAGACTTGATCAAACTTCGCTCCTGTTTCATCGCGTAAATTATAATCCGCGACAAACTCGATGTAGTAATTTGTTTCTGAAGTGGTTGGGTAATCAAATATGATTTGAGTTGCTGTTTTATCAAACTCTACCGTTTGAACAACGGTATCCCCTTCATATAAAAATGCTTCAATGCTTCCCATCAATGTCTCATTGGCATCGAGTACCTGAAGATCGATAGTAACGTACCCTTGTTCGACAAGGATTCCTACTATATTAATCGACGGAATCGCATTTTCTAATGTGTTGTACGTGTTGGACAAAAGAACTTGATCTTCTTGAATCCCGAGTCCGTTATTTAAGTCATAGTCTCCTAGGATTTTAATCGTGAAGTCTTTATTACTGAAGAGGTTGCTTACTTGGAAATCAACATGGTATTGCTCGATAACCGCTGTATCAACATATTCGCCTTCAATATAAATTTCAGCGTATAAAGTGGTTTCATCAATCACGTCAAATGGATCATTGATGAAGACATCAAACTCAATACTATTTTCCTGCAAATCCATGTTCAAAATCGCCGGTGTTGGTACCTGACGTGGTAAAGTCGAAAAGGTATGAATCGCAAGAGTATTATCTTCTTGCACCCCAATTCCATCATTTAAGTCGTAATCAGCGCGTACTTCAATATCATAACTTTTATCATTTAGTAAGTCCTCAAAAGTCAATTCTGTCGTTGTACCAGTGAGATTTATGGAATCCACCAAAATATCATCGTTATAGATACCTACAACGAGTCCACCAGGTGTGACAACATTATCTTCATCGTTAAAGTTCACATCGAATGTGACGGAATTACTGGATGTTTCAACATTTTCGATACTTGCACTAGGCAGTCCTTTGCGCAATGTTGAGTATGTTTCACTATATAAAGGTATATTGCTTTGCACGTCATTACCATCATCAAGATCATAGGATCCGATGATTTTAATCTCATAATCGCGATGCGCCAGCAAACCGGTAAAGGTTACTGTAATTAACCCACTTTCAATACTTTCTGAGTCAATTAGCGTTTCTCCGGAATACAGATATGCGATTAGTGTATCGGGTAAGATGACACTATCTTCATCTTCAATGTTGAAATCAACAGAAATGGATTCGATTGTAGTACTAAAGTTTTCCCGTGATATGCTTGGTAAATCTTTATAGACATAAACACGGAACTCATTATTGTTGGTAATGGTCACGTATTGATTGTTTTCACCATCTAAATAGTTGATTCGATCAACGGAGTAAATGGTTTCTTCCAATGTTGTTCCGACATCCAAATCAAAGGTAATCAAGGTGTTCGTAGATGTAGGATCAAACTTCGTGGAAAAATGAGTATACCCATTAATTACCACAGATTTTATTTTTAAATTACTGGGATTGGTGAGGGCAACCTCAACAGTGACCGTATCACCTTTACCACGATAGTATGTATAAAACTCACCACCGGTAACCGGTTCAATATTGTCAACTCGTACAGAAACAAAAGTCGGTGCAATAACTTCACCATCATCATTACAAGCTGTTAAAATCAGACTCATGACCAATGCCGTGATAATTATTAAAAATTTTCGCATATCCATTCCTCCATGTTGTCGTTTCTTATTTATAATAAGAACCAAATTTATACCTCAAAAAATGTATCCTTTTTTCTAATTCATTATTGTACCATAAAAATGACCATATATCAATGAAAACTGCACGTCTTAAAAAAAAAGAGCCTACTTTTTAGCTCCTTTTTTTATTATTTTTTGACCATATGCTTCATTGATATCGTCAAGAACGCGGATAACAGCTTCATCTTTTTTGGTGATATCCGTCATTTGAAAAATATTTAACTGTCGGAAAAAATGTTCTGAATCAATTAGATTTGAAACACTGACTCCCAGTAATCGAATCGGTTTATCGGACTGATTTTCATCGTACAATCGCTCGACAATTGCTAAGATCTCGTAGAAACTATCGGTATGATGCTCCCGTGTCAAGCTGCGATTGATTTGGGTGAAGTCATTATAACGCACTTGAATCGTGATGGTCTTGGCGACACTTTCATCCGCTTGCAATCGTTGTACAACCTTACGTGTAAGATCGGTAAGTTTACCAATAATATCTTGATACTCATACAAATCTTGAGCATATGTTTGGCTATTTCCAATACTCTTCATATCAACATAACGATCTGGTTCAATGGTTCGATCGTCATGACCAAACGCTTTTTGTTGAAATTCGTCTACACGATTTCCCAGTACTAATCCTAGTTTATAGGCATCGTCATATTGCGCTAAGTCACCGATGGTACGTATGCCCAGTAGTTTCAAATTGGGATACGTCTTTTTGCCAATCCCAAACATCTTCTCAATTGGAAGCGGCCACATTTTTTCCGATACATCCCGTTTGCGTAAAATGGTTATTCCTAGTGGTTTTTTCATATCACTAGCCATTTTTGCTAAAAACATATTGGGCGCAATTCCGATTGAAACAGGTAGATTATGTTCTTTGAGTAATCGCTGTTGTATTTCATTAGCAATATCCAGTGGATGCATCGTTTCACTCAGTGCTGTCATATCCAAATACCCTTCATCAATACTTCCCTTCTCAATCGTATCTGAATATTCGCTTAACACGGAAAAGAATTTTTCACTGTACGTATGATATAAATCAAAGTTAACTGGTAAAATAATCAACTCCGGACATAGGCGCTTTGCCTCCATAACACTCATTGCACTGGACACTCCATATTTCCGGGCAACATAATTCGCCGTTGTCAAAACACCGCGATTCGACGACCCACCAATACCAATTGCCTTATCTCGTAATGTCGGGTCTTCTGCCATTTCGCAGCTGGCAAAAAAAGCGTTTAAATCAATGTGAAAGATGACTCGATACTTTTTTTCCATAAAACACCTTCCTTTTTACGGAATTTTATAATATAATAGGTAACGACATTACGAACATCTACAGTAAAGAGGTGAAATAAAGTGCCAACCAGCCGTAAACGTGCGAAGAAACCAAAACAAGAAGTTGAAGTGAAAAAGAAAACAGCAAATATTACAAAAAGTAAATGGGGTAAGGCCATCATCCTTATTCTAGCACTCGGTTTTGTATTATCGATTGTTGCAGGAACTGTTCTTGTACTATTCCAAGCTTGGAATGCATAAAAAATGTGAAAGCCTACAGTGTAGGCTTTTTTATTTTGCTAACAATTCAGTTGCTGATATGATGGCAGCATCCGTAATGTGGTCACCACTAATCATTCCAGCGATTTCCTCAATTCGTTGTTCCCCGTCAAGCGCCGTCACATGCGCCCTAGTACGTCCTTCTTTAACAGATTTTGATATGTGTATGTGATGTTCACTAATCGCTGCGACTTGAGGGATATGTGTAATACATATTACTTGGGTATTTTTAGCTATTTCTTTCATTTTCTTAGCCACTTGGAACGCGATGTATCCACTGACCCCTGTATCGATTTCATCAAAGATCATCAAACTTAATCCAAGACTGTTTGCGAGGAGGTTTTTAAACCCGAGCATAATGCGACTCATCTCGCCACCACTCGCGCTTTTACTAAGTGGTTTAAGGGGTTCACCTACGTTTGTGGTCAATAGAAAATCAACTTCGTCAATCCCATTGTCCAAAAAGAATGTTTGATCGGTAAAATCCCGTGGTTCACGAATGGTAAAGGCTATTTCAAAATGCGTTTTCGGTAATTCTAAATCCGTCAAAATTCGAAGCAACTCACTCTCTATATAGTGTGATGTTTGTTGTCTCAAGGAAGTGATATTTGTTCCAGTTTGTACAGCGGTTTCAAACGCTTCTTTGACTTTTTGCTCTTGTTCACGAACCACATCATCATAGTGATCGATGTTATCAATGTCATTGGTTATTGTCTCTAAATACCGTATCAATTCAGGAATGGATTTGCGATATTTTCGTTTTAATCCGTCTAGTTCATTCAATCGATCTTGATATTGATCCATTAAGGCTGGACTAAAATCCAATTGGTCGATTTCTTGTAATAAGGTTTCAAAGACATCATCCAATTCGTAGTATTCATTCTCGAATCGCTTATGGAGTGTCTCATAGGTAGATGACAGACTGGAAATCGATCCCAGTTCTTTACTCGCTTGATAAATGGCACCTAGAGCATCAACACCTTCGATTCGTTGTTTTATCGACTGCAACACCTGATATATCCGATCGTAGTTTTCCATTTTTTCGACGGCTTCTTGAAGCGTTTCTTCTTCGTCGTCTTCCAAGTTATAGGATGTCAGTTCTTTTTGCTGGTACTTGAGTAAATCTAGTCGCTCGTATAAAGAATCATTCGCCTGTTGCAATCGTCGCAATTCAGAACGTTCTTTTTTATAGGTTGCCAGATGACGATGATAGGTTTCCAGTAATTGATCGGTTTGGTGACGTTCAAAACCATCAATAATATCGAGATACGTATCTTGTTGGATTAAACGATGCGTATCCTGTTGCGTATGGATATCCGCAAGCTTACTCGTGATTTCGCGCAAATCTTTAAGTGTGACGACCGTATTATTGATTTTGATTATATTGTTATTATTGGGTGTGATTTGACGCCGAATAATCAACTCATGCTGTTCTTGATCAATATCTAGTGATTGGAGCAATCTCGCAATATCGGGATTGTCTGTTTGAAAAATCCCCTCTACTACAGCTTTATCCGAACCGGTTCGAACAATGTTGGAGGTGGCACGGTCACCAAGCAAAAGACCGATTGCATCAATCAGTAGACTTTTTCCTGCTCCGGTTTCTCCGGTAACAGCTGTCATGCCCTCATGAAAGGTTACTTCGATGTTTTCGATGATGGCAAAATTTTGTACGGAGATGTATGTTAGCATCTCGTTCCTCCTATGGTTGTACGAGTGTGTGCACTAATTCTATAATACTGTCCACATCCAAGTTTAACTCATGTAGTAATTCCTGTTTTGTTCCATGGGCAACATATTGTTCTGGAATTCCCATTAGATGTATGTTTGTTGTCGGCAATTGATGTTGATTGCAAAACTCCAGTATACTGCTGCCAAAACCACCTAGGATACTCGATTCTTCATATATGATTAGTGGTTTATTTTGTTGGATTAAGGTGGTAATCATATCGCCATCAAGTGGCTTGATAAATGTTGCATTGACAACTGTAATTGACAAGTTTTCTGTTTGCAATCGATCTAATAAAGTATCGAGAATTGATCCGAATGACAAGAATATAGCATCTGAACCTTGCTTGAGAATCTCCCAAGCAAGCGACGCAACTTCATTGGTGATAACTTGCGTGTTGGGGACTTCCATTTTCCCCCGCTCATAACGGATGACAAACGGTCCTTGATTAATAGTAAATGCATAGTTTAAGACTTTATAGGCATCATCAACGGTTCGTGGATGAGCAATGGACATCCCGGGAATTGGTCGCAACAGAGGAATATCAAATACGCCTTGATGGGTTTCACCATCGGCTCCTACAATACCAGCGCGGTCCAATCCAAAGACCACTTTCAAATGTTGCCTTGCAACGTCATGATTCACTTGATCGTAAGCTCGTTGAATAAACGTGGAATATATCGGGCAAAAAACATCCACCCCACTAATCGCTAGTCCACTACTCATGGTAACGGCTAATTGTTCTGCAATTCCAACATCGTATATCCGATCAGGGTGTTGATTTTTAAATGGAATTAACCCACTTCCGGCAATCATTGCTGGGACAACAATTGCAAACTTTTCATGGATATTTGCATAGTGAATCATGTAATCACCAATGATTTCACTCCAGGATTTAATGGTTGTATCAACCGACTTGTTGATCACACCTGTTGTTACATCAAAAGGACTTACTCCATGCCATAATCCAAGCTGATCTTGTTCCGAGTATTTGTATCCTTTTCCTTTTTCCGTTAACACGTGAATAACACAAGGTTTATTCGATCGTTTAGCGATGTTTAAATACTTCAATAACTCTTTCATATTATGACCATTTATTGGACCATAATAACTGAATCCTAAATCATCAAAGAGTGTATTATTTGAGAGGAATCCTTTAATTCCACGCTCAACTTTGGACGTTAAACGACGGAGGAATTTCGGAATCCACTTCATTGTTTTTGATTTCACCTTACGATAGACGGACTTACTTCGAATATCATTCAAAATACTGGACAGATACCCAATATTTTCACTAATACTCATCTCGTTATCATTTAGGATAATAATCGGTTGATGATCACTATAGTTTCCCAAGAAATTGAGGGCTTCAAACGCCATCCCACCCGTTAGTGCACCATCCCCAATAATGGTAACAACCTTGTGGGAATTGCCAACATACTGTTTGGCAAATTCGATACCTGCGGCTGCGGCAATACTAGTCGATGAATGCCCTGCTTCGTATATATCATGGATGCTTTCGCTGCGCTTTAAGTATCCGCTCAAACCTTGATATTGGCGCAAGCTAGAAAAATCCTTCGCCCGTCCCGTGAGAATTTTATGTGTATATGCTTGATGACCGACGTCAAAGATTAATTTATCATTGGGGCTGTCAAACACTTTATGCAGTGCAACGGTTAATTCAACGACCCCTAAATTGGATGAGAAATGCCCGCCGGTTTTGGCAATGGTTTCAATCAGAAAAGACCGGATCTCTTCGCTGAGAGTTTCCAGTTCTTTCACCGTTAAGTCATTCAAGAATGAAGGATCTTTAATCGCATAAAGGTCCATACCGTCACCTCTATTCTGTAAAGTCTTCTAACTTGTCATCTTTCATCAATTTAACAATTACTTCCTCGGCTTCTTGAAGAAGTTCATGGCAATGAGCACTTAGTTTCATTCCCTCGTTGTATTTTTTTACGGCTTCATTTAACTCAATGTCACCATTTTCCAACTCTTTGACGAGTTGTTCCAGTTCAACAAGCGCTTGTTCAAACGATTTTTCACTCATAATCTTTATCCTTTCTTACGGACGTAACGGTGGTTTCCGCCACGCCATCATTCATTCGCAATGTCAAGTGCTCCCCCACATCAAGCTGTGAGACACTCTTAATAATTTCACCGTCTTTTGCGACAATGGTATATCCTTTTTTCATAATATGTAATGGATTCACTAAATCCAGTTTATTAATCGCAATGTGGTATTTGTATTCTTTATCTTTGTAAATCCGCTTCATCGAATCAATTAGTTGCTGGGTTAATTTACGTGTATCTTTTTGTGCTTGTTCCAATCGTTTTCCTGGATGTAGTAGGGATAACTTGTCCACCAAATGGTCCAACCGCCGATTTTTATGTTCGGTTAGTCGTAAAGGATCTTGAAATATATAGTGGCTCTTTATGTGTGTTAGTGATTGTTTCTTACGATCTAACAATCGCTTCAATGATAGCCGCATCTGTTCATTCATTTGGTTGATATAGGCTACAATATCCACTTGATTGGGAACGGCAATTTCTGCTCCACCTGAAGGTGTTGGCGCGCGTAAATCCGCAACAAAGTCACTGATTGTAAAATCTGTTTCGTGACCAACACTTGAGATAATTGGAATCATGGACTTATATATTGCGTAGGCAACTTGCTCTTCATTAAATGGCCATAAATCTTCGATGCTACCTCCACCGCGACCAAGAATGATAACATCAGCTAGTTGATCACGATTCACTTGTTCAATGTTCTGGACAATATTATCTTTCGCATATTCCCCTTGTACAAGTGTTGGATAAATAATGATTTTCGTTAACGGAAAACGGCGATTGACAATATGAATAATGTCTCGTACAGCGGCCCCAGTAGGACTTGTTAAAACAGCAATGGTTTTTGGAAATCGGGGGATTGGTTGTTTGTGCGTATCATCAAACAATCCTTCTTCTGACAATTTCTTCTTTAGTTGTTCATAAGCAACATAGAGATTCCCAAGTCCATCTTCCGTCATCGTCTGAACATAAATTTGATAGTTGCCAGAACTCTCATACACGCTAATGTTTCCTTCGACAAGTACGCTCATTCCATCTTGGACTTGAAAGGGTACTTTCTTACTGTTCGACGCAAACATAATCGCACTAATTTGGGCTTTTTCATCCTTTAACGTAAAATAAAAATGTCCTCTTGAATGGTGTTTGAAGTTACTGATTTCACCTTTCAAAAGCACATTTTTTAGATGTGCGTCTTGATCAAATTTATATTTGATGTATTTGGTTAGGGCTGTAACGGTTAAATATCGTTTGTCATCCATATTATCCAACCTTTTTCAGCGATTTCGATATGTTGTCAAGAACACGGTTGGTGAATCCAACCATTTTGCTATCTCCTTCATCACTGTATTTTCGTGTGATGTTCAAGGCTTCATTAATAATGATTTCATGTGGTGTATTGGTTTCAATCATTTCATATGTTGCAAATCGAATAATGGCACGATCGACAAAACTCAAACGATTTATTTTCCACTTTTGCAAGTTCTGTTGAATGGTTTCATCAATTGTTGTTAACGTATCGATAATTCCTTGTAAGCTCTCATTATAAAAGGGATACGACGTTTTTTCGTATACAAATTCTTGATGAATATCCATCTGATATAATGTCTTGATAATATCTTCTCGCACTTCTCTACGTGACCGTTTTTTATTGTCCATAAATGCATCCTCGATTGCTGTATTTTACTTTCTTATACTATACCACACAATTCGTTGAAATCAAAGTCAAAACCACTCATTTTATATGAGAAATACTCGTTCATTTTCAACAAAAAACAATCCTACAAAATTCTATTGTAGGATTGTTTTAAAGTACATGTTACTTTTGTTTCTTCAGTGCAAATACGGCAAGTACAGCAACCGTCATCACTGCTGGTAATACGAACGTGCTAAGCTGTAACGAACTAAAACAACCAGTTTCGATGTCCGATGCTTTTGCTGCATCCAATAACTCATTGAGACGTTGGAATCGTGCATCACTGATGTACTCATATATCACGCGTGAGGATCCTGCAGGATAGGGATCATAATTGTCATAGTCATAACCATAGTCTCCATCCGGATTAGTTAATGTGTCAAACACTTCGTCCAAAACCGGTGCATATCCAACCCAGTCTGCATTTTGTTCAGCAACTGCTTCATCCAAGAAGAAGTTAATAAACTCATGGGCCAAATCGGTGTTTTCACTAGTGGTTGGAATGACAAAACCATCCACCCAAACATTTGTTGTATCGGGAACATAGAATCCAAAATTGATATCGGCTTCCTCTTCTTCAGCAATGTATAAGGTGTCGAAATAATCACCACTATAGACAAGTGCCATATCCAGGTTACCACTTTGGACAAGAGTTTTTAAGTTATCTTCACCAACAACACTGTAATCCATTGCACGAAGAGCATCCTCAGCTTCGGATAATTCATCCTCATCATTGGTGTTTACGTCATACCCTAAATAGAGCAGCGCTGCTGCAGCTGCATCACGAGCTGAGTTATACATTCCAATACGGTATGAACTGTCTGTGTCGAATAGTACTTCCCAACCGGTTAAATCGGCTTCATCAACGGAATCGGTATTGTACATAATTCCGATGGTTCCCCAGAAATATGGAATGAAATAGGAATCGTATCCCTTGCCTTCTGTAAGTGAGGCAACTTCTGGTTTTATCGTGACATTTGAAAGACCAGTTAACTTGGTGTGGTCAATTTCATTTAATAGGTTTTGTTGACGTAATTTGTCAATCATATAATCACTTGGAAAAGCGACATCATATTTTGTTGTGCCTGCTTTGATTCGGACTTCCATTTCCTCATTGGATCCAACTTCATCATACACGACGGTAACATCGAATGTAGTTTCAAATTGTTCCACAAGTTCAGGATCCATATATTCTCCCCAGTTCAATACATACAGTGTTTCACCGGAGTATACTGTGGTCATCGCAGAGACCTCTTTTGCATCTACATTAAATGCAAGTGATACCATCAATCCTATTGCTAGTAATAACATTATTTTTTTCATTTCTTTTCTCCTTTCAAACGAACATTCATGCGAATATTTATATATCCTAAGACACCAATTGTCACGAATACAATTAATGTGTTATAGGCGTAAACTGCGGGACTGAACGTGCGTCGTCCCAAACGCGAATAGATCCATATACTAACGTTTTGGAATCCATTTCCGGTTGTGAAATAGCTTATGACAAAGTCATCGATACTCATCGTAAATGCGATTAACGCTCCGGCAATTATACTGGTTTTGATCGATGGGATGATAACCTTGTATACACCTTGAAAATAATTACATCCTAAATCCAGTGCAGCATCCATTAAGTTGGGATCCAGTTCCTTCAATTTAGGAAGAACCGTCAATACAACAAAGGGAATGCTAAAGAAGATATGAGCGAGTAACATCGTTGGCATACCGAAGGAAATTGGCAATAGACTAAAGACTAACATTAAACTCAGTCCGGTGACAATGTCCGGGTTGATAACAGGGATATTATTCAAAACCATAAACTGGATTCTACGAGACTTCGTAAGACTACTAATCCCTATAGCGGTCAATGTTCCAACTATGGTTGCAACTACTGTACTAATCAGGGCAATTGTTACCGTGTTTATGATCGCTGTCAGCAACCGTTCATTACGAAATATCTCGGCATACCATTTGAGACTTAATGCGGTAAATGTTTGTCCACTTTCGGATTCATTTATACTTAATAGTATGATCACTAGGATTGGAAAATAGACCATGAAGTACACCAAAACAGTAAGCAGTATAACAACAACTTTATACAAGATGGGCCGTACGTGTTTCCATCGTTTCTCAATTATATTCATCATATCAACGTTTCCCCTTCCTTATCGAAATGGAGAACGAGAATAAACATGATGACAATGAAAATCATCAGGATAATACTAATTAAACTCCCCGCATTCACTTGATTGGTTTTCATGAAATAATCTTGAATGACATTCCCGATTAATTGTACTTTCCCCGCACCGAGTCGTTCCGGTAATGCGAAGGCTGTCATCGACGGTAACAACGTCATGATTGTTCCACTGACGACCCCGGATAAACTTAATGGGAATATGACTTTTGTAAACGTTTCATATGGTCCTGCCCCAAGATCACTTGCCGCATCAATTAGATTCTGATCAAGTTTCTCTAAAACACTGTATATGGGCAATACCATAAACGGTAAGTACATGGATACCATACCAATCACAATCGCCAGAGGTGTTCCTATTAAATCCAAACTGATGCCAAACATATTTAAAATGGATATTGGATAAAATAATTTCTCCCATGCGATGATTCGGAGTAACATGTTACTCCATACAGGAATAATTAACAAACTAACAAAAAAAGTCTTATATTTCGAATGGCTGCGCGCTAGGAAAAACGCGACAGGATAGCCAATTAGAAAACTAATAAACGTTGCTGTTAAACTATAAAACAAACTGTTTAAACTAGCATTTATAACTTTCGTTGATCCTAAAAACGAAAAACTATCAAAGGTTATTGTAAAGGTGCCTAAATTATAGATATCTAAATCACTGATACTTAACAAAAGTATTAAAATGGTTGGTCCAAAGACCAGTGTCATCATCCATACAAGATATGGGAAACTAAGTTTACGTAAGTGTTTCATATGTCCGTTTCATCACATGGATTTCATCGGGATCAAACGCTAATGATACTTCATCGCCGATGGTTACTGGATCGGTGGAGTGAATAATGTATTCCTTTTCGTTCACCAATACTGTAATTTCATAATGCACACCTTTAAAAATCATATCATCTACAGTTCCCGTTATGAGTCCTTGTTGTGGTTCCTGAATAAGAATATCTTCGGGGCGAATTACGACATCGATCGGTTCATTGGTTTCAAATCCATGATCAACACACTCAAAGTCTAACCCTTCAAAATGGACGAGATAATCTTGTTTCATGGTTCCCTCAATAATATTGCTTTCACCAATAAAATTCGCTGTGAATCGATTTTTCGGCTCATTGTATATATCTTCTGGTCGTCCAATTTGTTGAATCACACCATCTTTCATAACAACGACGACATCACTCATTGTGAGTGCTTCTTCTTGATCGTGGGTTACAAAGATAAAACTAATTCCTAAATTTCGTTGAATTTCCTTTAACTCATACTGCATTTCTTGACGCAATTTTAAATCAAGACTTCCCAGTGGTTCATCAAGTAACAATAGCTTAGGTTCGTTGACAATCGCCCGAGCAATGGCAACACGTTGTTGCTGTCCCCCAGATAGTGTGTTAATCGGCCGTTCTTCATATCCGGACAATTTCACCATCTTTAGTGCCCGAAGGACTTTTTCTTGAACTTCATCTTTCGGTAACTTTTTGATATGCAATCCAAAGGCAACATTGTGAAACACATTCAAATGGGGAAACAATGCGTAATTTTGAAACACAGTATTGATTTCACGTTCATATGGTGGGGTATCCAATATATCTTTCCCATCGAATACGACCGCACCATGATCCAATGATTCAAATCCCCCGATTATCCGCAGCAATGTTGTTTTTCCACATCCGGATGGACCAAGTAATGTGACAAATTCATTTTCCTTAATATATAAAGATACATCGTTTAATACGACGTTATCATCAAATGATTTTGTGATGTGTTTCAAATCCACTAATTTGTTTGCCATATGGTTCACCACCTGTACCTAATAAAAAATACAAAACAGTTCCCTTTATAACCTTGTTGTCGCATTGTAAAGAGCAAAATGTTTTGCAATTAAATTATATATTATTTTTTAAAATAGTCAATTAAAAAAAACTGTTTTTACAAAAAAAAAGACAACCGAAGTTGTCTTAATCATTAAACAAAAATCGCATAATATCTGGGAACCGTTTCTCCCAATCGGTCTCGTGATGAATCCCACCTTCAATCATTTGAAATTGGAATTGAGAGGTGTCGGTTTTCTTCTGAATCATCGTTACAAGTTCTTGATTGCGCTCAATATAACGCTTGTTTTCTGCTACATTGTCTGTTTCGTTTGTACCACAATCCATGTAGATTTTTTTCATCGATGAGAAATCGGCATCGAGTACGTCTTGTTTTAACGGTTCGAAAAAATCAAAATGGAAGGCCCCCGACAGAGATGCAATCCGGGCAAACGTATCGGTATATTTGCAAGAAGCATACAAACTATTGACCCCACCAAATGACGATCCCATGATCGCGGTATTTTTTCGATTCTTATACGTTCGGAATCGTTGATCAATATAGGGTTTTACGGTTTGAACAATAAAATCTAGGTATAAATCCGCTTGTCCACCTAGTACTTTCTTGCTGTTTGGAAGTTGAAATGGATAAGGAATCAACTGATTATTCCGGGTGATGTCACTTTCAATACCTACAATAATCACTTCGGGAATATCGGGATATTCCTCATATAACTCCATAATTCGCCATCCTCGTCGTTGATAAGCGATGCGATCATCAAAGAGATTTTGACCATCATGCATATATAAAACGGGATAGAATTTTTCACTGCTTTCATAACTTCGAGGAAGATACACGTATAGGCGTTTTTCCATTGATAATTGTTCACTATACATCCGAATTGTTCGGTATTCTTTCATATGTGATTACTCCTTTTTGAAATAAACAATGGCATCATATGGTTGAAGAATCATATTAGGTTGAAGCGATTGTTGACAATTAGACAACAGTTCTTCGTAGCCATCCAACTCCATGTCTAATGTGATCAAGGTTTCTTTGTTGCGGAAATTCGCAATGACAAGAATGGTCCCTTCTTGCACCTTGTTCGTATAGCAATAGTGATCGGGATGATCCAATTCAATAAACGTCAATGTACCATCACTAATACCTCGTTTTTTTCGCATCGAGAATACGGTTTTGTACTGATTAAAAATAGATGTAGGATCTGTTTGTTGAGCTGCTAAATTAATCGTTGGATACGAGCCAACAACATTCATCCATGGAATTGTCGTACTGAATCCTGCATATGGTTCACTGCTCCACTGAAAAGGACTTCTGGCATTGTCACGGGAGCGATCACGCAGTGCTTGCATCGCGTACTCATGGCTGGCACCTCGGGAACGAAAATTGTCATATTCAGTGAACACTTCAACATCGCGAAAATCCGATAGATCGGTATAATCGACATTGATCATCCCGATTTCTTCTCCTTGGTAGACGATTGCTGTTCCTGGCATAAAGTATAGTGTATAGAGTAACATCAAGGCACTTTTTTTCCAATATTCCTGATCGTTACCATAATGACTGACAACACGCGGTTGATCGTGATTATGCCAATAAATCAGATTGTGTCCAATTCCTTTTAACATATCATGAAAGTGCGCGAAACTTTCTTTAATACCGACAACATTCAAATCGCCTTTGGCCCATTTACCTGTTGTTATTTGATTGGTCCAGTCACAATCCTGCCAACAATGGCCAAATTGGATCAACATATTAAACTCATCGTGATCATAGCCGACATATTTTTCAGCTTCTTCTTTACTTGCTCCTCCGGCTTCTCCCATCGTCATAACATTGTTTGGACGAAACAGCTCACGACCAAACTCTTCCAAATACTCATGATGTTTGGGTAAGCTTGAAAAATGTTCATACCCAGGATAAGCATCGGGAAAATCCCAATTCTTTTCCAAGTGATTGGATGCATCGACACGAAATCCGTCCACACCGAGATCAATCAACCATTTTGTCACTGCTTTTAAATCGTTTTTCATCGCTTCATTGCGCCAGTTCAAATCGGGCATTTTTTTGCTGAAAATGTGGAGATAATATTCGTCTGTTGGTTCGTTATAATCCCACACACCACCACCGAACCAACTCAACCACTTTGTTGGTTTGATACGATTGCCATCTGCATCGTATTTGGGTGGTTGCCAAATATAATAATCATGATAACGTTCATGTTCGGGGTGATTCGGATCGCACGCTGCTTGAAACCAGGGATGTTCATCACTTGTATGATTCAAGACCAAATCAAAAATCACCTTAATATTATGCTGATGTGCACGTGCAATAAATTCTTTTACATCCTCTAAGGTACCGTAATCGTCACTAACTTGATAGTAATCTGATACATCATAGCCATTGTCATCCATCGGTGATTTGTAATGCGGACTTACCCAGACTGCATCAACTCCAAGATCAATGAAATGTTGCAATTTGTCGATTAGCCCACGAAAATCGCCAATTCCATCCCCGTTCGCATCATAAAAACTACGAATATAACACTGGTAGATAACGGCATCTTGCCACCATGCTTTGTTCATATATGTACTCCTCACGTCAATTTCCTATCGTACAGTACCATTATACATCATGCCGATTCATTTATGGCAATATTTCCAAAAAATGAAACCGCTACCATAGTAGGAAATATGCGATTCATGATATAATCAAATCAAACAGGAGGTGGTTTCATTGTTACCCTACACAATTTATCATGAACCAAAAAGTAAATACGCCTATATGTATGATAAGGACACTGTTCATTTGCGACTGATTGTTCAAAAAAATCATATCCAATCGGTACGTGTATTATTTGGTGATCCCTTTCATTGGGGACCATCTGATACCACGCCAGAAACATGGGAATGGAAGCAAGATAGCACTGCAGATTCCTACATGACAAAAGAATACGAAACTCAGGATTTTGAACATTATATTTACGAAGCTACTCCTTCGACAAAACGAATGCGTTACGCATTCTTAATCGATGAACGGTATTTATACGGGTCACGTGAAACCATTGATGTTATCGAGCATCCCGATAAATTAACCCATCATTTTAATTACTTTAATTATCCTTTCCTAAACGAAGAGGATATGTTTTCACCACCCGCCTGGGTTCAGGATCAAGTCTGGTATGCAATTTTCCCAGAACGATTTGCCAATGGTGATCCATCGATTAATCTACCTGGTACTCTTGCATGGGGTTCGGTAACGAATTATCACAATCGCCAATTGTTCGGAGGAGACTTACAAGGGATTATCGATCATCTGGATTATATTCAGGACATTGGTTTTACAGGTATCTATATGACCCCGATTTTCCCCAGTGACTCAACCCATAAATACGACGTCAACGACTATTTTGACATTGATCCAGCATTTGGTGACAAAGAGACCTTTAAACGCCTCGTTGAGGAAGCTCACAAGCGTGACATGAAAGTAATGCTCGATGCCGTATACAATCATTGCGGTTTTCGTCATCCATACTTTCAAGATGTCATTAAACATGGTAAACAATCGAAATACTACGATTGTTTCTATATCATAGATTCCGATAAACCGGTCATCAACTTCGACATTGATGCCCACGGTAAGATCATTCGCGAAAGTGCCAAACCACTCTTCGAAGATAAGACACTGTTGAACTATCGCACCTTTGCATTCACTCCATATATGCCAAAAATGAATACCAATCATCCTTTGATGAAAGACTATCTTCTTAAAGCCGCAGCCTATTGGATTACAGAGTTTGACATCGATGGATGGCGACTCGATGTCAGCAATGAAGTATCCCATGCCTTCTGGCGGGATTTCCGACACACCGTGAAAACCAGTAAGAGAGAGGCTTATATCGTCGGTGAAAACTGGGAAAACAGCACTCCTTGGTTACAAGGAGATCAATACGATGGTGTCATGAACTATGAGTTATTATTTCCGATATGGGATTATTTTGGCACCAACATTGATCATAACCAATCAACATCTACGGAATTTAAATACAAAGTTAATCAAGTGTTAACCAACTATCCTAAAAATGTGTTACCTTCCCTATATAACTTAGTCGATTCCCATGACACGACACGGATTTTAGAAATCTGCTCGAATAATATTGAACTTGTAAAACTACCGTATCTATTCCTGTTTAGTTTTCCAGGTGCACCGAGTGTATATTATGGTGGTGAAATCGGGTTAAGTGGCAAACACGACCCGGATAATCGCCGGTGTATGCCGTGGGATCCTACCGAGCACAATCCCGATTTGTTGCGACACATCAAGCGACTCATCTATTTACGTAAGCATGTACCTGCATTAAAGAGTGTTGCTTTCCGTTGGATTGAAACAAACGATGTCGAAGAATACCTTATCTACCAAAAAGACGATGTCTATTTCATTCTTTCGAAACGTTTCAAAGAACTCACCATTACCCTGCCAAAAGCGATGCAAGCCGGTGAATATACCGACCTTTATACGGATCAAACAGTCATTCTTTCAACGACATTGTTAATCCCAAGTTATGGATTCTTCATTCTTCAAAAAAAATAGAAGAGCAATTGCTCCTCTATTTTTCATAATAACTTCCTAAGATGGTAATGAAACTACTTTTGTATCGAACCATCGCCAAGGCTTCACTGATGGTTTCATGTTCGATATTTCCTTCGAGTTCGATATAGAAAATCATCTCTTTTTGTGTTGAAATCGTTGGTAAACTCAATAATTTAACGATGTTGATTCCACGGATTACAAATTCATGTAAAACATCATATAACGCGCCGACGTGATTAAACTTGGGGCAACATGCAATCAGCGTACGATTGTGGAAGCCCGTCACTTTCAGTGACTTCTCAACAAGAATAAATTTATGCATATTCTCTTTCGTATCCCGAATATTGTTTAGTACCACGTTGTACTGCCCTAACATCTCCTGATTGGATAGTACCGCACCGATGGTATTCTCTTGTGATTGTTCCAAGACTTCGTAGGCTGATTTATTACTGGATACGTAGTGTTTTTCATATTTACCGAGTTCTTGTTTCAATGTATTGTATGCTTCATTAATGCTGTCTTCTGTGGCGTACAATTTCTGTATTGCTGAAGGTGTTGTTCCAGAAGAGACCACATGCAGAACAATATCCAACATAATGACACGGGTTATGTGATAGTGATTGTGATGAATGCGGCCGAGGACATCAAAACTAGTACCAAACTTCATATTTTCTAAAGGCACAACAATCCCGTCGACTTCTTCTTGTTCTAAGGCATAAAATAAACGTCCAATATTGTTATATGGTACAAGATCCTCTTTTATATAAAAGGTTGCACCAGCAAAATAGGAATACGATCCTTCCGGACCTAAATAACCAATCATGTTACACCTCCAACATCATATCATTCATTGCATCTTTAAACGTCCATTCCATTCGATTGTCATCGATTGTCAAGATTCCATAAGAAGGGGGATATTTTCCACGAGGAGCATAAATGCTACCGGGATTGATTATCCACATTCCATCAACATTATCTTTGCGAAGAATGTGGGTGTGGCCATATAAGACAATATCAAAGTTGTCTTCCAACCCGCGACTAATTAGGTGTCCTAATGTTCGATGAACATGATATGTATGGCCGTGCGTAAGCAATATTTTACGATTGCTTATCGTGATTTCTTGCTCGTCCACGATTCCAGGATCAAAGGCAATATTTCCTTTGACATGAATGATATTGCGTTCTAACAAATATTCTTGATCCAGCCCAAAATCCCCTAAGGAAATGATATAATCTATATCCGTGTAACGGTTCAATATTCGATCCAGCAATTGTTGATGTCCGTGGACGTCACTAAAGACAAGTATGTTCATCGCATCACCTTCTTACTATAAATTATATCAAAGGCTTATCCATTTTCCTAATTGAAGTGCAAAAGAGTGAAGCACAGCTCCACTCTTTTAGTTTAATAATTGACTACTTTTCGTTCAAAATAAGCTTTTGGATGATCACAAACTGGGCATATTCCTGGTGCGCGTTTTCCAACACTGACATGACCGCATTTGCGACAAATCCATACAACCTGCTCACCGCTTTTAAAGACGAGATCTTCTTCTAGGTTATGAAGCAACTTGCGATACCGCTCTTCATGATCTTTTTCGATATTGGCAATTTGACGGAAGGATGCAGCAACTTTCGGAAATCCTTCTTCATCTGCAATTTTTGCAAACTCTGGATAGAGCTCTGTCCACTCTTCATTTTCACCTTCGGCACCTGCTAATAGATTATCAGCAGTGGTTCCTTCAACACCTGCAGGATAAGCAGCTGTGATTTCAACCATTCCACCTTCTAGATGACGGAAAAAGATTTTGGCATGCTCTAACTCATTTTCAGCAGTTTCCAAAAAGATTGCAGCGATTTGCTCATACCCTTCCTTTTTGGCAATTTTCGAGAACATCGTGTAGCGATTACGTGCTTGCGATTCACCTGCAAAAGCCTTCAATAAATTTTGTTCTGTTTTTGTACCCTTTAATGACATATTGTTCCTCCTTTTCATTATATATTATATCAATTCAAGTTGATTTTCTCAAATGCATAATCAATTGTTGTGTCGCTAATGCCCGATGACTAATCGCATTTTTTTCTTCCATGGTTAATTCTGCCAGATGTCGCCCATCGGATATACAGAAGATGGGATCATAGCCAAAGCCGTTATCACCTCGTGATTCCGTTGCAATGTTTCCATGTAAAATACCAGTGAAATACCGTGGTTCACACCCTTGTTCCAACAAGCAAATCACGGTGATAAATGCAGCTTGTCGATTTCGGATTCCACTCATATTGTTCATCAACAAACGATTGTTATCTTCATAGGTAACGTCCTCACCAGCATACCGCGCACTGTATACTCCAGGCGCACCATCCAGTGCCTCAACCATCAATCCACTATCATCGGCGATAATGTCTTTGTGCAACACATCTTGGAGGGTTTTCGCCTTGATATAGGCGTTTGCTTCAAACGTCTCTCCATCTTCAATAATCTCACCAATATCTGGGAACTCATCCAACGTATACACGGTGTACCCAAGTGGTTCAAGCATATGTTTATATTCGTCTGTTTTATGTTTGTTTTGGGTTGCTATTACGATTTCTTTCATCCAATCACTCCACAAGTATTATATCACTGAAACAAAAAAAATAGACAGATTATCTGTCTATTTTCGTAACCAATTATTAAATTTGTCGAGATCGGTGTTATTTCCGATCAACAGGAGTTGATCTTCTTGTTCAATGACGGTATCGGCATTGGGGATAATCACATCTTCACCACGACGAATCGCGACAACATTGATTTTAAATTTATTGCGCACATCCAAATTAATGATTGTGGAATCAATGATTTTTGTAGTTGCATTGACAACGATGAAACTATGACTTTCATTTAAATCGATATAATCAAGGACATTGTCACTGACAATTTTTGATGCCAATCGCTTCCCAGATTGTTGTTCTGGCTGAATGATTTCATCGGCACCAAGTTTTTCGACGACTTTCGCATGATCGGCATTTTGAACTTTGACAATAACGGTTTCAACACCGAGATCTTTTAAGATTAGGGTCGTTAAAATACTACTTTGCAAATCTTTCCCAATTGCTACAACAACACAATCAATACTACTGATTCCAACTTCTTTTAACGCTTGTACATCGGTCGTATCAAGGGTTACAGCATGGGTAGCAATTTGACTCATTCGTGCAATTCGTTCTGGGTCGCGATCAATCACCAAAACATCAACATCTTTATTGATGAGTTCGACGACAACGCTCTGTCCAAAACGTCCCATTCCAATAACGGCAAATGATTTTCGAGCCATGGATATCACCTACACTTTTATATTTGTCAAATGAATGTTGTTATTTGACTTTATTATATTACCATACTTTGGGATAAAGTCAAAATGTTAATCGCTTTTCGTTTGAATCAAGTTATACTGTGATATAATCGTTATGAGGTGATGTTTATGATTGAGCAAAAAGGGAAATTTTTGATACCGATAATCTATGTTAGCACATTGGTGTTATCCGTCTTTATCTTTTTTGGATTGAGACTGATTCTATCCTCCATTTTATTGGATGACAGCATCCTTCAGTTAGCGTTTTATTTACCCGTATATCTCTTATTAATTCTATTATTTGTTCCTGCATGGCGCAACAGCCTCATACACGCTGTGAAACAGTCGCGAAAAACATTGCAATATACATTGTACGGTGTCCTTCTCATGTTTCTGGCAATGGTCGTGATTGGGATTGTATATCAATTGATTGGCATTAATGATACTTCAGAAAACCAGGCGTTTCTCGACTCCCTTGCCTTGAATGGATCCATCTACGATAAAATCAATTTAGCGGTGTTTGCGATTGTACTGGCACCCCTCGTTGAGGAAATGGTGTTCCGCAATGCATTGTTTCAAATCTTACGTACCAATAACATGTTACCAATCAATGTCGTTATTACGATATCAGCCTTTACCTTCGGATTAATGCATACTGGTTTTAGTGATTTGGTTCAAGTATTCTACTACGCCGGATTAGGTGCGATTCTCGGATATATTTATTATCGAAGTGAAACCATAGTAACCCCTATTTTGGTCCATATGTTATATAATACCTATGGCGTGATTGTCATGCTAATTACATTAGGCTAAAAAAAAACACCTCATGGTGTTTTTTTTATTGTTCGCTTTCGTTGGATGATGCAATAGCACATATATCCTACGGTAAAGAACAGGCCACTGAATTTCAATATCGTGGCTATATGAAGAATCGTATAAAAGGCAATTCCAACATCAAATACAGCGTAGAACAATAAGATGATGATGTTTTCGATATAGTCCAATACCATGGTTGCAATGATAATGGGAATGAGCCACGCTAAGCGTAGTTCTTTGGCAATGGTCCCTAATAAGGACGCATAGACAATCGGGAATAGGACATCAATAATATAGAATAATTCAAACTGTTGGCGGAGCGTATGTAGTTCGGTCATCGATATCGAACCAGATGGTGACATGAGGATATCCATCGTCCGCCTTACATCGTCAATGGTGTAGAAAATTTGCATATCATAAAACAGTGGTATTCCACTGACATCGATGGTGATTAATAGAATACTGAATGCCATCAACAACACCACAAGCGCTGATGATAATAATTGTATTCGTCGTTTCATCCAATCCCTCTTTCTAACGTTTATTGATGTTTTACAAGCACCTCTTTTATCGCTGTTTGATCATTGTGTGTGGCATAATCTAACACGTTATAACCCAAGTATTTTTTTCCGAGGTTGTGTTGCTTTTTTAATATGGTTTTCACCATGTCCACATCACCAATCAATACCGCGTAGTAAATTGCATCCAGCTGTTTACTATCAATATTATAGACCGAGGCGTCATGGGCGATCAACTGTTCGACCAAATAGGGTTCGTGATTCATGATCGCATAGAATAACGGGGTATTGCCAAAGATATCTTTGTTGTTGACGTTGCTTCTAGGAATTAAGGATACCGCCAAATCAAAATCATTCATTACGATTGAAAGGGTTAGTTGATTTGCTTTCAATTTTGATTGATACTCGGCATCGTTTTTTAACCGATTAAAGGTTTCAATGGCTTCGTATTTGTTTTTTTGTACGGCAATATCATAGGGTGATTGATTAAACTTCGATTGATCATACGATGTTAACCCCGATTGCAAGAACACCTGCACCATTTCAAACATCGGATGTTCGACGGCCATGTGAAGTGGCGTTAACCGGTAGTTTGTTTTCGAATATGGGTTTACCCCTTGTTCAATCAGATATTGAACAATGTCAACAGTGGAATACAGTGCCGCGTAATGCAATGTCGATTGGCCTCGATCATCCAAGGAATTTATAATTGCTCCTTGTTCTATTAAATATTTTACGGCTTTGATTTTTTTACTGCGAACCGCATGTTGAATCACACTCGAGTGAAACTCGTTTGTACGATAAATATCTGCACCATGAGCCAGCAGAATTTCGAGACATGAAACACTTCCTTTGAACGCGGCTTTATGGAGTGGGGTATCCTGATTGTCGTTGGGTGTGTTTGGATCTGCACCATGTTCAACAAGCAAAGACACCATCGCATCATTGCCCATGTAACTGGCGATATGTAAGGGGGTATCGCCAAACTTGTCACCAAGATTGGGATTCACCCCGACTTGTAATAATAAGCGCATCGAATGCGCAGCTTTGTTCCGGGTGGCAAGATGAAGCAATGTTTGGTTGCGATCGTCTTTGATATGGACATCGCCACCTTGTTTTAAGTACGTGACAATATAGTTTGTGTCATTGGTGAGTGTTGCTTGATGGATACAGCTACTTGTGCCGTCACCATACTGTAAAAAATGATCGTAATCCACATTGTCACCTCCTTAAAGTTTACACTACAAAAGTACCATAAATAACAAAAAAATACCACAATTTCTTGTGATATTTTTTTACTTTGAGTAGGTAATTATCTTACAGCTTCTTTTAAAACTTTACCAGCTTTGAAAGCAGGTGATTTTTGTGCAGGAATGTGAATTTTTTCGTTGGTACGTGGGTTGTGACCAACACGAGCTTTACGATTGCGTACTTCAAATGTACCAAATCCAGTTAAGACTACTTTTTCTCCTGCTACTAATGATTCTTGTACAGCTGCTAATGTTGCGTTCAATGCAGTTTCAGAATCTTTTTTTGTTAAACCTGAAACCTCTGCGATGCGAGCAATTAATTCAGTTTTGTTCATAAATTTGCCTCCCTATTTTTTTATCTGTAATTATTATAGCAGTTAAACGGCTTTATTGCAAGGATATTCGGCACTTTATCTAATTAAACCATATTTTTTATAAATAAGGTGGTCAATTTTGATACTCGGCTATATACCTTAATTAAAGCCTTTTCATTTGAGAGGTCGTTCATATGATGGTATCAAAGCTCTTTTTTTCGACTCCGCTCAAAGAGGTTCCGATAGGCGATTTCGGGGTCTAATTTATTAAATAAAACATTATAAATCTGTTCAATAATCGGTAATTCTAAATCGTGTTCAACGGCGTACTTATAGGCTGCTTCGCATGTTCGTATCCCTTCAACAACCATGGTCATTGATTCGAGTGTCTCTTCTAGATCCTTCCCGTGTCCGATTTTATACCCGGCTTGGAAGTTACGTGAATGAGGACTGGTACAAGTAACAATCAAATCACCAATTCCTGTCAATCCAAACAGGCTAGCTGTATCAGCACCATACGACTCATAAAATTTCTGCATTTCGACCAAACCACGAGTAATTAATGCTGCTCGTGCGTTATCACCGAGTCCTTTTCCGGCAATTAAACCACTTGCAAGAGCAAAAATATTTTTTAGCGCTCCACCAAGTTCAACACCTTTCAAATCGGTGGATGAGTAGACACGGAAATAATCACTATTATGGAAGAGATGTTGTGCAAAAATCGCATGTTCCTCCACTTCACTTGCACACGTGATGACAGTCGTCATTCCTTGAATGACCTCTTCGGCATGGGAGGGACCACTCAAGGCCACAAATCCTTTTAAAAATTCGGCCGGTACCATCTCTTTAAAGATCTCACTGACACGTAAAAATGTTTCCGGTTCAATTCCTTTGGCTGCATTGATGCATAATTTTGGTCGTTCGATGACGTCAACTACACTACGCAACGCTGGACGCAGTACTTTTGTCGGTACGGCAAACAAGAGGACATCACTAAAGGATATCGCCTCTTGAATGTTATTTGTTGCGCGAATATCGTCATTAATATCCTCATCTAATTGAATACAAATGTGCAATGTATTCACTTTTTTGACGATTTTTGGATCAACATCATATACCAACACATCATGATTGTTGTTGCTGAGGACAGTGGATAGGGCAAGACCCCAGGATCCACCACCAATAACACTGATTTTCATCTAATCACGCTTTCTGAGAATAATTTTAATCGGGGTCCCTTCAAAATGAAAGGATTCTCGTAATCGATTGCGTAAATATCGTTCATAACTAAAATGCATACAGTCCTCATCATTGACAAAGAGGACAAACGTCGGTGGCTTCACAGCGACTTGTGTCGCATAGAACAGTTTGACCCGCTCTCCATTATGTGGTTTCGGTGGATTAACGTAAAACGCATCCAGTAAGACATCATTTAACACCGAGGTTTGAACACGTCGATTATAGTTAACAAATGTGTTTTGGATCGCAGGGAATATCGTATGAACCCGTTGCTTGGTTTTCGCACTTAAGAATAAGATGGGCGCAAACTTGACAAATTGAAAATGGGACTCAATTTCTTTGATCCAGCGATTCATTGTATTCGTATCTTTGGTAATGGTATCCCATTTATTAACCACCAACATTACGGCTTTGCCAGCATCGATTGCATAGCCGGCAATTTTTTTATCCTGTTCACGGATTCCGGTTTCTGCATCGATTAAAATCAGACAGATGTCACTGCGTTCGATGGCTGAGAGTGCACGCAGCACACTGTATTTTTCCGCATTCTCATAAACTTTACCACGTTTCCGTAATCCGGCGGTATCGATGACGACATAATCTTGTTCATTGTAGGAAAATAAACTGTCAATGGAATCTCTTGTTGTCCCTTCAATGTCGGATACAATGACTCGTTCTTCGCCAATTAATGCGTTGAATAGCGATGATTTCCCAACATTGGGTCGACCGATCAAACAGAGTTTGATCCGATCTTCTTCATAGACAACTTCTTCTTTTAGTGGCAGCTTGCGAACGACTTCATCGAGCATATCGCCAATCCCAATACCATGTCCACTACTCACAGGAATCGGATCGCCAAGGCCAAGACTATAAAATTCATACATCGTATCGGTAAGATTCTTATCATCGGCTTTGTTTAACGCAATGACAACAGGTTTATCGGCTTTGTATAGCATCCGGGCAATGTACATGTCATCATCGGTAATCCCACTCCGAATATCGCAAACGAAAAGAATGACATCGGCTTCGTCGATGGCAATCTGTGTTTGTTGCTTTATTTCATGGATAAAAGGAGTATCGTTAAAGTCGATACCCCCAGTGTCTATTATATGAAATTGTTTGGTTAGCCATTCGGCTTTCGCATAGATCCGATCCCGGGTGATTCCCGGTTCGTCATCGGTGATGGAAACCCGATCACCGACGATGCGGTTGAACAGTGTCGATTTCCCAACATTGGGTCGACCGACAATGGCAACAGTAGGGTACATAGGACCACACCCTTATTCGTCGTCTTTTAATTCCTCGAATTTGTCGGCAAACAAATCACCAAGTGTTTGTGCTTTGACTTCTTCTTCGGTTTCTTTATATTTTTCGAATAATTCACGTTCTTTTTGTTCTTTGAGTGCTTTGATCGAAATTTTCATTCGCCAGTTGTCTTTATCAACATCGAGAACCACCGCGTTGATGACTTGTTCGACTTTTAAGACATCGCTGAGTTGACTAATGCGATCAGAGGAAATCTCACCAATCGGTAAGAAGGCGTTGACGTTTTGCACTTGAACAAGTGCACCGTTGGATTGTAGTTCCACTACGGTTCCACTGACTTCTTCGCCTTTTTTGACGCTGACGTCTGCCCATGGATTGTACTCTAAGTGTTTTTTCGATAAACTCATGCGACGCTTTTTAACATCCATGCTTAGAATTTTTACATTAACAGTATCGCCTACTTCAACCATACCAGCTAAGTTTTCATGGGGGTTCCACGAATAGTCTTTGCTATTAATAATTCCCACTACATCTTGGTCGACTTCAAGCAACATTGCACTTTTCATTTTACGAACCACTTTACCAGTTACTTCATCACCGACATTGTGCGTGTCTGCATACAGTTCCCATGGTGTTTTTTGCAATGCTTTTAAGCTTAAGGATACTTTTCCTTTTTCTTTTTTCAGGATTTTAACCGTTACTTTGTCACCGGTTTTGAGTTCATCTTTTGCACTGTTTACACGATGATGTGAAATTTCACTGACATGTAGTAATCCCTGGATTCCACCAAGCTCAACAAATGCACCAAAATCGAGCACATTTTGAACAGTACCTTCTACAGTACTACCCACTTCAAGATTATCAAATGCTTCTTTTTTCGCTAGTTTCATGTCTTCTTGTTGAAGAACCTTACGTGATACAACGACTTTGCGGTCGCTGTTTTCAATGACAACACATTCCAATGTTTGCCCTTTGAAATCTTCGGGATTCACAAATTTCACGTCTATATGACTGTTTGGCATAAACATTTCAATTCCTTCATGGCGAAGCAATAATCCACCACGAGTCACACGAGTTACTTTCCCTTGAATCCGTTGTTGATCTTTGGTTTCTTCATCAAATTTCTTGCGTTTTTCGCTTTTCAACATATCTTTACGACTCAACAAGATTCGTTGATTTTCGTGATCAATTTTCGTGATTTTAAATTCCATTTCATCTCCTTCTTTGACTACTTCTTTACAGGAGGAAATGGTATTCCCTAAACTGAATCCCTCTTTATAAATAACACCATCAGCAAATGCTTTTATGTCGACATAACACAAATCATCTGTGACGTGGAAAACTGTCCCCTTAACAAATTTTCCTACTTTGACATTCGTCATTTTAAACTCCATATCCATAGTTCTCAACCTCTCTTATCTTTGTCGTAAGCGTCTGAACGACGTCGTTGATGCTCATATGCGATGTATCGATGATAATCGCATCTTCTGCCGGTTTTAACGGGCTATGTTTCCGCGTTGCGTCCAGATGGTCGCGTCGCGCAATTTCTAACTTTAATTGTTCTAAATCACTGGCAATGTTTCGTTTCAAGTTGTCTTGATGACGACGCATTGCACGTTCTTCTATCGATGCTGTTAAAAAGAATTTCACATCGGCTTTGGGAAGAACTTTGGTTCCAATATCACGACCATCCATTACCACATTGTGATGTTTCGCAAGGGTCTGTTGGATCGCAACCAAACGCTGGCGTACGGTTAGATACGATGACACCAATGATACATTGTTGGAGATATCGTTTTTCCGCACTTCATCGTGGACATCCTTTCCATCCATAAACAGGTGTCCATCATGGAACATAAATGTCGTATGATCAATAAATTCAAATACATTTTCATCGTTTAGATTCAGTCCTAAACGGATGGCTTTAAGGGTTACGGCGCGGTACATTGCACCTGTATCAATAAAGATAAAGTCCAGTTTTTCTGCAAGCAATTTAGCAATGGTACTTTTACCTGCTCCAGCTGGTCCGTCAAGGGCAATTTGCATATACTTCACCGCATCACCTCTTTTCAACATGTTTTATTATAACAAATTATTTTAAAAAGTACATAGTATTTACGATTTTACTTGTTCTTTCAATTGTTTTAGTTCATAGGGTTTCAATCGTCTAATTTCGCCTTTTTTCATTCCTTCGACAGTTACCATACCAAAACGGGTTCGTTTCAACGATAGAACCGGATGCCCAATCGCTTCAAACATTTTCTTCACTTGATGATATTTCCCCTCGGTAATAATCAAAGTCACAATCGACGTTTCATTTTTCTTGGTATAGGTCACATTCTTCACAAACGCTGGTTTGGTCTTATACCCATCAATTTCAATGCCACGACGAAGTTGTGCCGATTCATTCTTACGAACAAACCCCTCTACTTTTGCCACATATTCTTTTTCAATACCTTTGTGTGGCGATGTCATTTGATTCGTGAAGGTTCCATCATTGGTTATCAACAATACGCCGGAGGTATCGTAATCCAATCGACCAACGGGATACACACGTTTATCACTTGGTACTAAATCCAAAACAGTGCGTCGGTTTTTCTCATCGCTTGTAGTCGAGACATATCCTTCGGGTTTGTAGAGGACATAATAGACCAAATCTTCTTTGGATAAAGCTTGGCCATTGATAACAATATCGTCACTTGACGACACTTTTGTTCCGAGCTCAGTGACTTTTTCACCATTCACAAACACGTTACCAGCAACAATCAGTTCTTCGGCCTTGCGCCGAGAGCAATAACCACTATGGGCAATCACTTTTTGTAGTCGTTCCATATTTTCACCACCAAACAGCAAAAAAGAGGGTGTACCTCTTTTTACTCTTTTGTTACGTTTTCCACAGTTAAATGAACATACGTGATGCGTCGATCACGAATTTCTTTAATAACGAATTTTAAATTCAACCAACTAGGTTCATCATCGTCGTGTTCATAGTTGGGTATTTCTTGTAAGTAGTTATAGTGCATATCCACTTCAGGAAGATCCTCAAACATGCCATAGAGCCATCCGCCTAGATTACTGTATTGTGTCTCCGGTGGTGTCCCGATATCCAGTTCTTCAAACAAATCTTCCAAGTCAATATCGGCGTTGATGCCAAATTTGAATTCTTTGATTTGAGAAATCATTTCATCATCGACTTCATCATGTTCGTCATAAATCTCGCCAACGAGTTCTTCCAACGCATCTTCCATGGTGACAACACCACTGGTTCCACCATACTCACCACTGACAACTGCCATATGAGCTTTTTCTCGTTGTAAAAGTTCGATTAAGGTATCCACACGCATCGATTTGGATACAAACATCGCTTCTTTCATCAATTTACGAATGTATATTTTTTGATCTTTAATCAGTTTGGTAAAGAAATCGCGTTCATGTAAAATCCCGACAATGTTATCGACGGATTTATCATACACCGGTAATCGTGAAAACTGATGATCAAAGAATATCTTCTTAATCGTTTCCACTTCTTCATTGACATCAATTGCAATCATGTCCACCCGTGGTGTCATAATGTCATACACGGTTTTTTCACTTAAATCAAGTACCGACTGAAGCATTTCTGCTTCATCTTCATCGATGGAACCTTCTTCTTCCATCGTATCAATAATCGTCTCCAACTCATCACCGGTAACACTGATGGTGATTTCATCGTTTTCCTTGATTAATAACCCACGTATTTTGAGGAATATCCACGTGATTGGTGACATGATACTGATTAACCAATACATAATGTTACTCAATACAAGTGCGAGTCGTTCGGCATTGTTTTTCGCAAAACTCTTTGGAACGATTTCACCAAAGATTAATATAATCGTTGTCATGACAAATGTATTCATCAAATTGACAACCGTTGGATCGCCAAAGATTTGCGTAAACAAGGAGACACTTACGGTAGCAAGTGCAATGTTTGCCAAATTGTTTCCGACCAAGATGGTCGTTAATGTACGATCAAAGTTTTCTGTAATCCACAGTCCTTTTTTACTTCCTTTTATACCATCCTCGATAAATGTTTTTAAGCGAATCACGTTCACACTTGAGAACACCGTTTCACTTAAGCTAAAGAAGGCACTCATAAGTAAGAGTCCAACCATTAATGCGAGTAATCCTACCGGGATGTCGGTGAATGCTAGCAAATACCTCTGCCAATAATCATCCATTTCTTGTTCACTTCCTTATTTAATTACGCTCGTGTATCGTATTTTCCAGTTGATGTGTTGATGACAATTTTATCCCCTTGATTGACAAACAATGGTACTTGTAGTTTGAATCCGGTTTCGACAACACAATCTTTTGTTGCACTTTGAGCGGTATTACCTTTTACTGCTGGATCAGCTTCTGTTACAGTGAGAGTCACTTTTTCAGGAATATCAACCCCTAAGATCTCTCCTTCAAAACTGATGACGTTCACTTCCATTCCTTCAACGATGAAATTTAGTTGATATTCAATTTGGGCAAAGGGAATTTCAATTTGTTCATACGTTTCATTGTTCATAAACACATAGGTGTCTCCGGCGGAATAGAGATACGCCATTTTATTTTTATCGATATGTGCGGTTGCTACTTTTTCACCAGCACGCCATGTTTTGTCAATCACCGCACCAGTACGTAAATTACGAAGTTTACTACGAACAAACGCACTACCTTTCCCAGGTTTTACATGTTGAAATTCAATAACGCTCCAAAGGTTGCCATCACTTTGGATTGTAATCCCTGTTTTAAAGTCATTTGTTGTTATCATGTTTTTCACTCCTAATCATAGATAATATTATAAACAAAAAACCCATTTTTGTCTAGAATATAAGCGAATTCTTTCTTATATATAACATATAACTAATAAATATACAACAAGATATTAAAATTGACAAGCATATAATTCGTGGTTATAATCTATGTGAGGAGTGATTGTATGGACTGGATTCAAATTATTATCGCCATCGCTGCCGGGTTATTACTTGGATGGTTTTTAACACGAAATCGAAACATTGATTACACAAAGATACACACGATTAACGAGACTGATTTTAAAAACAATATGCGCAAAGGGCAACTGATTGACATTCGTAAAAAAGAAGCCTATGAAGCGGATCGAATTAAAGGTGCTCGTCATTTCACAGTTAAAGAGTTAACGCATAAGTACACCAAAGTACGCAAGGATTTATCCATTTATCTCTATTGTGACAATGGTCGAAAAAGCAAGCGAATCGCTCGTAAATTGGCCAAGAATAATTTTAGCGACATCTATATTTTAGAAGGTGGATTTGATAATTTAACCACTTAAAAACGCACAATGTGCGTTTTTTTTTAATAATATGCAATATACCCGTCACAACGAGTTTCGGTACCCGCAAGATAATGGTTTCCATGTTTCAATATAATTTGTCCGCGTCCAAATCCACTAGAACGAACATCCAGCTTGATCTGATGACCTTTCAATTGTAATTTCTGGGCGACATACGCCTCAAATGAGTTTTCTAATGCAACTTCCAATCCCTTATCCCAACGGAATCTGGGAGCATCGAGTGCTGCTTGGGGGTTCATGTTAAAATCAATTAAGTTCATAACGACTTGAAGGTGTCCTTGGGGTTGCATAAACCCACCCATAACTCCAAAAGGTCCGACTCCTTTTCCGTCTTTCATTAAGAAGCCGGGAATAATGGTATGATAGGTTCGTTTTCGTGGTTCTAATTTATTGTGATGGCTCTCATCTAGTTTAAAGGTATGTCCACGATTTTGCATTGAAATACCCGTCCCATCGATGACGATACCACTCCCAAAGCCCATGTAGTTACTTTGAATAAACGATACCATGTTCCCTTCGTTGTCTGCCGTTGCCAAATAGACAGTGCCACTACTCGCATAGTCGATCGGTTGATGCAGCAATGCCTTGTCTGTGATATCTTTCTTCCGCCATGCTACGTAGTCATCACTTAGTAAAAATTCTGGATTCATCTTCATGAACTGTGGATCCGTGACGTATTGTAAAGTATCACTGAATGCGATTTTAATCGCCTCAATTTGCTTGTGATAGGTGATGATATCCCCATATTGAAGCGTTTCATCCTTTAATATATTTAGCGCCATAAGTGCTGTGATTCCCTGACCATTTGGGGGAATTTCACAAACGTCATATCCTTTATAATGAACGTGAATCGGGTCTACAAACTCACTATCAAATTCTGCCAAATCATCTGCATCAATAAATCCATTGTATTGTTTCATAAATGAGACAATCTTCTTCGATAAGTCTCCTGTATAGAAACTATCCGCATTCGTTTTACCTATCTCTTCCAACGTATCCGCAAGATCATTACTTTGAAATATATCACCGGCTTTATATAGTTGACCATTCTTGGTAAACACATCAAAGAAATGCTTGTACTCATCGGTTTTATTGCGATCTCGATACCGTTTAATTGCATGTTCAAAATAGAAGCCCACGGTTTCGCTGATGGCGAACCCTTCACGAGCATAGCGAATGGCCGGTTTTAAACAATCATAAAGAGATAAATTCCCAAATTTATCAATTAGATTGGCCCATCCTTTTGGTGTTCCCGGAACGGTAATTGGAATTACTCCTTGGGCTGGCATTTCATCATATCCACGAGCCTTTACAGCATCGATTGATATATTTTGACTACTCCATCCACTACTATTCATCCCATAGAGTTTATCCTTAAAATAGACCAAGGCAAAATTGTCGCTACCAATCCCATTACTGCATGGTTCGACAACGGTTAGTGCAGCTGCTGTAGCAATGGCGGCATCAATCGCATTTCCACCTTGTTTTAGGATTTCCATTCCAGCTTGTGCAGCCAATCCTTCACTGGTTGCTACAACGCCGTTTTTCGCGTGTACACTTTGTCGTTTACTAAAAAATGGGTTATTCATAACATCACTCCTATATGATTCATAGACGGCGTTTTGATATGTCTATTATAGCCTTTACAAAACTAGAAAACAAGAAACACTTATTCAAAAAAGACCATTGCTGGTCTTTTATAGTTACGCGGTAATATCTTTCTTTTTATATAGTTGCCAAGAGGCAATGATGGTAACGGCAATAACAAGTACCGATATCAGTAAATAAAGCGGTTCAATTTTCTTTTCATTGACAATCGTAACAGCATTCACATACTCATAAGGTGTAATGTATTTTAAGTTCTCTGCTTGGTCGGTTAATTTACTGATTAAATCCACAACATACATTCCAATGACTACACCTAAGGAGACACTGATGACTTGACGGGATTTGGTGATAAAGATACTTACCAAAAACGAAATACTAGCAAAGATGAGTTGCGCTAGGAGTGGTGCAAAAGAGAACAACAACCATTTCGCGACATCAAGAGTGCCAAATATGCTAAATGCAATTAACAAGATAATGGAAATAAACGCATTTAGTATCGTTAGGTTAATGACAACAACAATTGCTTTACCAAAGACAATATGATCACGACTGATCGGTTTTGCGAGTAAGAATTCAATTGTCTTATCATCTTCTTCTTTGGAGAGAATCGATCCCCCAAGGATTCCAGCGTAGCTACCACCTATTAACATCGTAAAGAGATATCCTTCGACACCAAACCAGCCATAAATTTCGGACATCACAAGTCCACCTTCACCCATACCAAAGGCTTCAAGAAAGGCTTCGGGGTATACACTGAGAAGTTCTTCTAATTGCGAGAATGCATCTTTAAATGCTGGGAACATGGCGAGCATTAACGCTGCTAATCCACCAACGATTCCACACCACATTAAGAGGCTTTTAAAATTCCGTTTAAACTCTACTTTAATGAGTCGCTTCATCGGTATCCTCCTTCTCATAATAATGCATGAAGATTTCTTCTAACGTGGGTTCTGTTATCGTAATATCGCTAATATCTAATGATTTGATGAGTTCTAATAACTCTGGTACTTTTCCTGTAAACACAAAGGTAACAGTCCCGTTGATCTGTTTGATATTGGTAATATATTTATTGCTTGGGAGGGTTGATGTTGTTTTTAGTCGTACTTTTTTGGCCCGCGTCTCCATGATGTCTTCCACGGTCTCCACTTTAATGACTTTTCCTTCTTTTATGATTCCGACGCGATCGCATATTCGCTGAACTTCACTTAAAATATGCGAGCTAAAGAATACGGTAACACCTCGTTTTCGTTCTTCTTCGACAAGACCGAAAAACGTATTTTGCATCAAGGGATCGAGACCACTTGTTGGTTCATCCAAAATCAAAATTTTAGGACGAGCTGCGAGGGCTTGGATAATCGCCACTTTCTTCTTGTTCCCAAACGATAATGCGTCCATCCTGCGGGATGTATCCAATTCCAGTTTGTCAATTAAATACTGGAGATATTCCCGATCAATCTCCCCATGAAATCCAACCGCATAATCCAAGAAATCTTTTACAATCATATCACCATAGAAATGAACTTCACTGGGGATGTATCCCACTAATTGTCGGATTTCGACGGTATCCTTGATAATATCTAAGTTATTAATTGTTGCGGATCCACTTGTCGGGAAAATCAGATTCAATAACGTACGAACGGTTGTACTCTTCCCGGCTCCATTGGGGCCGATAAAACCAAAAATTTCACCTTCTTTAATGTCCAAGGAGACATCCAATATACCACGGGCATTCTTGTTGTAGTATTTGGTTAATGCTTCTAACTTAATCATGGTATTCCTCCTTATATAAAATACATCTTAAATACTGTGCTTCTCGATCTAAATAGGTTTTTATATCCTCCTTTGACATCACGTGAATCCGATTGATGATGTCATTAAAGGTTTGTTGCATATAGCGGCTGGCAACGCGAATATTTGCTGTCATATCTGAATGTAAAAACATCTCAGAAGCAATGTTTTCTTCAATGAAACGACGACCGTACTCTTTGCTGTCTTCAAGGTGAATCGTTTCCAAAAAGGAATTGTTGTCATCGCGATAGACCTTCATCAAGAACTTATCAAAAAATTGATAGTCATGATAGGCCTCTACTTTTATCATGTAACTAGCGATTAATCGATTGATGTAATCTCGTTCCATTAGCACACTGCTATCGATTAAGCGTTTGGTAATCACATTGATTCCAAATTGATAGAGATACGTGTATAAATCTTCTTTGTTCGCAAAGTAGTGATAGAACAAGCCTTTGGGAATTCTACTCCGTTGTAAAATATGATTCAATGACGCTCGTTTATATCCATGAGTGGCAAATTCTTCAAATCCCGTGTTGATTAGATCGTTTTTCCGTGAATCGGTAAAATCATCAAACTTGTGAATACTATCACCTCCTATTCTCAGGATAGACCACTTCGGTCTATTTGTCAATAAAAAAATAGAGATGTGTGCCATCTCCATTTTTTTTCACTCTTCTGTAAAGGTGGATGGTGTGATTTCAAACGGTGTTTCAACCGCATAATTTACACCCTCAACGATTGCTTGTTGATCGGTATCCGTAATACCTTCTGGTTTGTATGTGATCTCGTTAATGGAGAAACCAGTGATCTCCTTAAACCAGGTCAAACCAGCAATGTAACGTCCTTGATCATAGGATAAGTGAAACCCATCACGTGTGAGGGTATCGCCAATATAGGATGTCCGTACATTTTGGATTGCGGTTCCCGATGGAATAATCAAATCAAACCGTTCATCGGGAACGATTTTTGTTTGAACGGCGTTAATAATCGCATTGTACATCGTCATCTGATCGTTGTCATAATTGACGAATCCTGAATGATTGGATGTTGCTTGGTAAGCCCAGGTCATGTGCCACATGATCCGTACGTTTTTATTTTGGGCATGTTCAAAAATAAAATCGATTAATGTCGTAATATCGTCATTATAGGTTTCAGCGCGACCACTGTCATAACTAGCTTGCTGAATCGAGATTAGATCCCATTCTTGTTCGGTAATTCCTTGTTCAATTGTATACGACGAATGATACGCCCAGTATCCTTTCGTATTGTCATAATAGCGATAATCTCGAGCTTCGGTTTCAATCATTTCCACATGAGTGGACAATGGGGCTCCGCCAATATACAAGTATCCTAAAATAATTTCTTCGACACCATAATCATCGGCAATGTGATACAAGTATTCCATCGCATCTTCGGTAAAGCTGTTTCCAATCCCAAGTATACGTAATTGTTTGGTAAAATCAATGTCTCGTTTCATAATTTGCACCTCTAAGTAATACGTTTTGTCGCCACCAGAAAACTCAATCCATTTCGTCCCCAACTTCAATGGTGTAAGTGACAACTCATAATCGTCCGTTACATCAATCGTAATACTACTGTTTTCACTACTAATCGGCGTAACAGTGTCCCCCTCAACAACAACCTCACGAGCGACAAAATCACGAGCCATGGAACGGGGTACTGTCAATTGCATCATCGTTGTTTCATCTGGGTATATCGTTGCGATAAAGGGATCATCAAGTGGTCCTGGCCCAATTGTATTTTCAATGGTAAAGATGGTATCATCTTTACAACTGGTCAATAGAAATAATACGACAAAAAGCATACTCAACATGATTTTCTTCATGGTTTATTCTCCTAAACTTCTAGTGTATTCTTCGCCATATAGCGCTTGGTATCTTTTGACGAGGCTTTCGATGAACGCGTGGGTTTGTGGTGCATGCTCCAGCAAATACGTATTGGAGCTTTCGCTATCGTAATAATACGCGAACGACTCCGCGAAATATTCTTCTGGATAATCCATGTAATCGTCTCCAGGAAAAATCAACTCTTTTTCGGCGAAATGAATACTTAAGAATTCTTCTTCAAATGACAATCCATACAATAACACCAAATCTATC
Organism: Candidatus Xianfuyuplasma coldseepsis; assembly: GCF_014023125.1. Classification (GTDB taxonomy): domain Bacteria; phylum Bacillota_I; class Bacilli_A; order Izemoplasmatales; family Izemoplasmataceae; genus Xianfuyuplasma; species Xianfuyuplasma coldseepsis. The sequence continues at coordinate 1,608,488 of NZ_CP048914.1, read as the reverse complement.
GAATGCCCAAACTCATGCAATACAATGTTTACAGAGCTTCCGGAGTATCCAATCTTAACAGTCATTGGGAAACAACAAACGCCTGGGATTTGATCAAATGTCACGTCATGACCTCTGGCATCTACTCCTTTTAAATCAAAATTATCATAGGCCTCAGTAACATACCCATCGACAAAAACATAATTGTCTTCAGTCAGATATGCGCTACCGACAATCAACTCGGTATCGACCTTTGCCACTTCAAGAATCATTCGATTTGTGATGACGGCATTTGTTTGATCATAAGGTAAATGAATGATGTCTTTTAACGCATCAAACAACCGATCATCGCCAACTGTTTCACGCAAACTCTCGGGGATATCTCGATACGTACCGACACTAATCGGGTCAATCCCAAATGGTCGCGTTCCAAGTCCCTCTCCCAAATCGTATGAACCGGCGACATAATAGGTGTAGTCGACACCCTCTTCTAATCCGGTAAACTCAAAGGAGTTCCCCCCATTTTCCAACTCAATCGTGTCGACCAACGTATCCTCTTGATAGAGATAGGCAAACAACGTGTCAAAGGAGTCCATAAAATCGAGAACACTGACATTAATTCCAACACGATCGTAATATTCGTATGTATAGGACGACATAATCCCAGGTCGACGATTCCCAACTATGACGGTTCTAGTAACCGGAGTTGCTACATTCCCAGACGAATCCACTGCGGTATAGGTAATATCATAGGTACCATATTCTTCGGTATTCACTTCACCACTGATGGTAACAATTAAATCGGAGTCGACATCATCAGTAACTTCAGCTCCATACTCATAATAATGATCCCCGACAACAACAATAACTTCATCACCACCGAGTAATGTGATGATGGGTGGAGTCGTATCCTCTTCTTCAATGATTGGTGGATCTTGTTCTAAACCCTTGTCAGGATTACACGCGACGAGAAGCCCCATCAATAGTAAGAGTGTAATAATCGATAATTTCTTCATACCATGTTCCCCCTAAAATATCCTATAACCAGTCTACCATAATTATTGAAATTATGCACCCTTAAATCAACCAATCTTGCATCTTATTGAAACAAAAAAAAACACCTTAATAGGTGTTTAATTACTTGATGATGTATCCTTTTTGTTCCAGTCCTTTCCATGACCGTAACCGGTGCAACAACGGCGATGGTAAAATCGACTCTTCACCAATGATTTTGCATGCTTCTTTACCCTGTTCAAAATGGGTAATGATATATGGATCTGCGAGTGCCACAGTTCCTAGTGCAACAAGATCATATCCGTGTATTAATGCGTCTTCTGCATTGTCCATCGTATTGATACCACCGGCACCAATCAAACTCACACGTCCTTGAACAACGTTTTGGATGGCATCAACAATGACACGTTTATCCGCTTGATCGCGTATGCTGGTATTTTTGTAATATCCTTGGGATAAATGGATATAATCAATATCTTTGTGACATAATTCATCGACCAAACGCAAGGTGTCATCCAGCGTAATACCAGGGTCTTCTCGTTCTTCTGGACTCAAGCGATATCCAATAATAAATTCTGGTTTTCCATAGTTTTGTTTGGCTTCGATCACGCGATCCACCAAACGTAACGGAAAGGTTAGGCGTCGTTGCAAAGACCCACCAAATTCATCGTCACGACGATTGGAATGTGGGCTAAAGAATTGTTGGATAAGGTAGGTATTTGCGCCATGTAGTTCAATGCCATCAAATCCAGCTTTGATGGCCAAGATTGTCGCATTCACAAATTCATCGATTACATCGTGGACTTCACTAATCTTTAGTTTTCTTGGTGTCGCCGCATACTCACGATCGGCTTTGATCGCAGAAGCACTGACAATATCTTGATTTGGATACAGTCCTGGTTTATTCATTCGTCCACCATGATGAAGTTGAATCACCGCAAGCGCTCCTTCTTGTTTGATGCTGTTAGCAAGTCTTGTCATCGAGTCCAAATACCGTTCGTCACGAATCGATATTTGATGTTCAAATGCTTGGGCATTTTTACTGACAGCTGTAGCCGCGGTAATAATCATCCCAAATTCTTTGGCACGACTGTTGTAGTATACTTCTTCTTCTGTAGATAGCGTTAAATCTTGATTGGAACTATACGTGGTCATGGGCGCAAGGGCGAAGTGATTTTTCATCGTTGCTCCATGGGGAAAGGTATAGGGTTTAAAGAGTTGTTTTTTCATCAATATCACCTCTTCTAGATTATAACATTTATAATTTAAAACAGGAAATAAAGTACAAAAAAAATCCATCAACGATGGATTTATTGTTCAAGGTTATAACAACGCTGTTTCAATTCATCGAAAAATGCTTCCCGATCCACTGGTCCAATATACGTTGTTCCCCGAATATAGCCCTTATTATATTCTTTAATCTCAATTCGTTTTGCGGTCATCGCCATACTGCTTAAAAAGTTGGTACAAAGCCGAATCGAACGGATACTGTCATAGGGTATTCGTTGCCTGAAAATATGCATTTTTATGATGAGCTCATCATCTCCTAATTCAATGTACCCAATGAAAAACGGGAAGATAATTAAACTGGTCACGAGAATACTAATGATCAAGAACAAATATTCATCAGCCGGTACCACAAAGAAAATAGGAACATACATGAAGACAACCGCAATTAAAATCAGTCGAATCCACCAATCTACTTTATGTTTATAGCGCATGAGATCACTCCTTGTAACTACCATTCAAATAGCGACACATTTCATACAGGACAAATTGATGTCGGATATCGGTGAAATTATAGGTTACTCCTTCATAGTCAAAACTAAAACTGTGACGCATGGTGTTTACGGGATACTTGATGTATTCCAACTCAAAAACATGGGTGTCCATACCATTGGAAACGGTTATTGTCTGGTCTTTGTAATACACGGTATAAGTTCCGTATGATTTATTTTTTAATTTCGCGGTGTTTACTATATTAAACGTAACCGGAAAGGAAAACTCACTTGCAATGACCTTGTCGATGTGTTGATATTGAAAATGGTTGTAATCAACTAGATTATCAAAGGTATTGCCTTCAATGAACTCGTACTCATTGATTGTACCTATGGTGCCACAGTCATCGCAGACAATGTCATGACCTTCGCCATGAACAGTTAAGATTCCCCCACAGTTATTGCAATAATAGACTAGACGCTCGATTCCTTCCGCACGTTTTTTACGGCGAAAATCAATCATCTGTTCTTTTTGCCATTCGTAATCGTTATTATAGATGGCGGCTTTCACACGTTTATTGATGTCCGCCACGGATAACTGTTTAAGTTCATCAACGGTGAACAAGGTCGATGTTTTGGTATGTAGAATCCCTCTGGTACTAAAGTAATCGGCCCATCGTGGTTGGGAGATGTACCCACCTTGTTGTTTGATTAAAATAACGTCAACACCGGTACGTTTTAATAGTTTACCAGTCGATGTGTAAATATCGAGTGTTTCGCCATAAAAGGTATTGTCTCCTTCTGGAAACAACCCAATCGCATACCCTTGTTTTAAGGCGTTGAAAATTCGTTTTGTTGCTTTGTATTCATGCTTGCCAACGCGTTTCATAATTGCCCGTGCAAGGTGTTTCATACCTATTTTTTTACTAAAATCCAAGAAGGCAATTTCTGTCGCGACAAACCGAATGTTTTTTTTCATATGACGCGAGACGACAAAAGCATCCCAGGTATTGAAATGATTGGAAATCAAGATAAATGGTTTATGTGATTGTTTGATGACTGGACCTTCGTGAATAATCTTAATTTCACGACGCATTAAAACATACACAATTGGCCGGATAAAAAACAGGGCAATATCACTAAATATATCCGCTACCGAACGTTTCATAAAACACCTTCTTTTCGTAAGAGTTCAAGCGCGTTTTGGATGGTGTTATCGAATTGTTGTGTATCGACATCAATCCAATGAACAGGAAATTGGTGTTCAAAGAATGTGTATTGTTTTTTGGCCAAGTTTCGCGAGTGTTGTTTAATCGCTTCCACAACCTCTTCCTTGGTTGCCGTCCCATTCAAATAGGGAATCCATTCTTTGTAGCCAATTGCTTGTTTCGCGGTTTTTGATAATCCCTTATGATAGAGGTGTTTCATCTCTTCTTCCAATCCCATTTCCATCATCTGATCGACCCGGTCATTGATCCGTTGATACAAGGTTTGGCGATCCAGTTTTAAACCAATAATGATGAAATCATATAGTGGTACGTCTTTGTTGGTATTATCCCCAACTTTGTTCGTATCGCTACGGATCAGCGCTTGAATCACGCGTTTACGATTATTTGGATGAATTTTATTCGTTGCTTTTTTGTCTTTTATTTCTAGTTGTGCATACAGTTCTTCGTTACTGCAAGATTCATATTGAGCAGCTAAATCGGGATCTCTTTTGGCATCGGTAAAGTCGTAATCATAGAGGACACTTTTAATATAGAGTCCTGTTCCACCAACGATAAGAGGCGTTAATTCTCGTTTTTGAAAATCAGTAATTTTGTCACGAACCATCGATTGGAAGACGGCAACACTAAACTCTTCTTTTGGATCGAGAATATCCAGCAAATGATGGGGGATTCCCGCCATTTCCTCAGGGGTAATCTTTGCGCTTCCGATATCCATACCTCGGTATACTTGAATACTATCGCCACTAATGATCTCCGTGTGTAATTCTTGTGCAAGGGCGATGGACAAAGCCGTTTTACCAACCCCTGTCGGACCGACAATCGCAATGATCATGATTGAATCCGTTTAAATAATTTTTCGATTTCTGAAACCGTAAAATGAATGATTACCGGACGGCCATGTGGACAGGTATAGGGGTTTTCACAATTGGATAAATCTTGAAATAAAATCGTAATTTCTTTCTCATTAATGAACTTATTGGCTTTAATCGAGTGTTTGCACGACAGGTTCTTTGCGAGCGAATCACGAACATCCGTAATCGTAATGTCGCGTCCTTCTAAAATAAATTTCGCAATTTCTTCGGTATAACTAAGTTCGTAATTTTCCGGGAACCAATTGGGAACCGTATAAATATCTATTCCTTGATAATTATTTGGTTTCGCGGTAATGCCGAATGAAGTGAAGGCATCCAAGTGATCATTCAATTGCAGGACTTCGTGATTCGATAGATTCAAGGTCATAGGAATCAATAATTCTTGAACCTTTGTCTCTACTTCACCAAATAAGCGACGATAGCGTTCATAGCGAATTCGTTCTGCTGCCGCATGTTGGTCGACGATATAGAGTCCTTCTTCATTCTGTGCCAGTAAATAGGTTCCCATGAACTGGCCAATGTACTCGAGTCGTGGTAATTTTCGAGTCTCCTCAACAACAAGTTGTTTGTGTGGTTGTGGAGGTGGTGTTTCTGCTTGTTTTTTCTTTGTCAATGTATTCAAATAATTGACAAAATCTTCCTTAACAAGGGATGGTTGTTCTTCGGTTTTTAGATTTAACGTTTCATATTTATAGGGTTGTTCCACCGGTTTCTTTTCCACCTTTGGAATCAATGATTGTTGTTTTAGTGTCTCTAGAATCGTCGAAGTAACCAATGATAATAACATCCGCTCTTCGGTAAATTTCACTTCCAGTTTCTGTGGATGAACATTGACATCAATCAATAATGGATCAAGGTCGATTTTTAAGAATACAATCGGATACTTGCCAATTGGTAGATAGGTTCGATATCCTTCGGTTACCGCTTTGATGAGTTTGTTGTTCTTAATCATCCGGTCGTTGGCAACAATCGTTATATGGTTTCTTGTTGAACGTGTAAATAGCGGTTTCGTTAGATATCCACTAATCGAAAAGTAACTATTTTCATTGGCAAACGGAACCATTGCTTTGATGATATCGATATTATAGATGTTGGACAACACTTGTAAGACATCCTTGTTTCCATTGGAGCGAAACAAGACACGTTGATCATTGGTTAATGTGAATTTAATCTCAGGATGGGACAAGGCGATTTTATTCACATAATCAACGATATACGACAACTCTGTTGTTGTTGCCCGAAGATGTTTTAAACGAGCGGGTGTATTGTAAAACAAGTACCGCACGGTAATTGTTGTTCCTTGTTTTGGTGCGTATTCACCTTCTTCTTGGAGTTTTCCTTTTAAGTAGAACAGACGGTGGCCAACACCTTCAAAACTACTGATCATTTCAAAATGGGACACACTGGCGATGCTTGGTAATGCTTCTCCACGAAACCCCAGTGATTGAATATGAAATAAATCGTGTTCAGTTTTGATTTTTGATGTGGCGTGCCGGGTTAAGGCCATTTTCATATCCTCAGGACTCATCCCTTCTCCGTCATCAGTAACTTTAATTTCGTTCAACCCAGCATCCTGTAAATCAATCTGAATAGTCGTACTATTCGCATCAATGCTATTTTCAACAAGTTCTTTGACAACACTTGCCATATTTTCAACAACTTCACCAGCAGCGATAAGGTTGCTTAATTTGTCTGTTAATTGGATGATTTTACCCATAAATAAAACCTTCTTTCGTTGTTCCTATTATAGCGGATAACTGGTAATAAATCTATTTCTTTTTACCAATCGTAAGCGCATAGGTTGCAAATTCTTCCTGGCCATCTACTTGAAGTAGTTCGTCCATTAAATCTTGATGGTAGGCTGCGATGCAACAAGCGCCAGCGTCGATGACTTCAGCTGCTAAGCTACAATTTTGTCCAGCGTGTCCTGCTTCCATGGCAATCATTTTATGTGCACAGAAACTATACTTGTATTCACTGCGTGCAGGAATGGCTGTCATAAAGACAACAATACTCGCTCCGCGCAATTGATGAAACAATGCGTCATTCACTCTGGTAGCAATGTCTTTTTCTTGATCAAGCAACTGCAATTTGTGATCTACTTGTAAGTAGTGATATAATCCTTGCTTGATTCCTTCTACATGGTGAATATAGACATAGGTTTCCATCGCATTCGTCGCCCCACCCGTTGGGATTGTGCGAAATGTGACACCTGGTTTAAAATTATCAACACGGGCGGTCTCATATAACAAATAACTTACTTCTTCGAGCGTCAATGATGTCTCACTGTACGATCGTAACGATCGTCGATTTTGGATACATTCCATTAATGTTTTTTGAGTAATATCAGGGAACTCATGGAGAAGTTGCACAATGTCTGTATTTGGCAACTGTGGTTTAAACTGTTCTGGGCGCTGTTCTCCTAGATCGCGTGGTGTCTTAATCGATCGCAGCTCTGGCCATGATGGTTTAATTGCTGAACGATTGTTTCTGATTGTTTCACTTACTGAATGTTTCATCGAATCACCTCATTCCCATTATAACAAAATAAAGACCGAAAATGGTCTTTATTTTGTGTTTGTTGGATTCTTCATGATGTTGATTGTATCGATTGATGTATAAATCACAAATGCCAAGATTATCGCGAACAACGCAATCATCGAGTAGTTTTGAGCATCGCCATAGTATCCAGCTGAGTTCACGACAGAATACATCAACAGACCATTGGTTAGCAACAATATCGGGAATCGTAATGATGCAGATTTGTACAATAACCATGCAGTCACAAGCGCAAACAGCGCCATCGTGATTTCGATAATGATATGAAATACAATCCCAACTGGTTCTGTTTCAAACTCAGGAACTTGATTGGTACCTATCAGCATGATCCACAATCCAATGATTCCAATTCCAATAACACCGTATACTACTGAAAATACCATTTGTTTTTTCACAAACAACTCACCTCTCTTACATCTATCTTTATCAATTGTATTGTACTATATTTCATTTTAAAGTTCTACACTGAATGTATCATTTATCTAGTGTATTCCAGAAAACTCCCTGTTCAAGGACAACTAATGTCATAACTGGCGAGATGAATGGAATGGCGATTTGGTTCAATATATCCGTAATTTTATCAACAACGAATAATAGACTATTTCCATAAAAAATGATATAATATCCATAACAAAGATATTGATATAAGTGCTAAGCCAAAATATAACCTAAAGCCCCTTCTTTGGAATATATTTTCGACAGCACTTTTTTGTTTGGAGGTGAGTTATATAGTTAGTGTAATAAGAGGATATGTATATCGAATCAAACCTAGTAATTATCAAAAAGAACTGATTGAAAAAACATTTGGGTGTACTCGACAAATGTGGAATGTGCTTCTATCAGAACGAGAGACAATCTATGAAATGTATAGAGAGTATCCAGAACTACTACATTCACATACATATACCAATCCCGCGGCACTTAAACATTTCTATGAATATATGTATGAAGTCGATTCCCAAGCACTCACTACATCCTGGTTGAATCAGAAGAATGCATTTACTAACTTCTTCAATGGTACTCATGATAAACCACGAATGAAATCACGACATAATCCAGTACAGTCCTATACAACTCACACCATAAGCAACAATATCCGACTAGACGGTAAGAAACTCAAACTTCCAAAACTAGGATGGATTAAGATAAAACTACATCGCGATTTACCAAATGATTCTATCATCAAAGCAGCAACGATCAAACGAGAAGCAGGTAAATATTATGTATCCCTTCGCATCCAGTATGAACAAGAAACACCAACTATAAAACGAAACAGTATCATTGGTTTAGACTTTTCATTACGACATCTCTATGTCGGAAGTGATAGCACCTATGGTGAATACCCTATGTATTTCAAGAACTCTCTTGATAAACTAGCTAGAGCTCAACGAGTTCTATCACGCAGAAAGAAAGGTTCACACCGATGGGAGAAACAGAAACGACAAGTACAACGGATCCATCAACACATCAAGAATCAACGGAACGACTTTCTACATAAAGCATCACGATATCTCGTAAGCAACTATGATATGATATGTATCGAAGATTTAGATTTAAAAGAAATAGCGAAAAACAAGCATTTCCGTAAATCTATTTCCGATACATCTTATGGAACCTTTACAAGATATCTAGAGTATAAAACAAAAGATGAAGGAAAAACCCTCATCAAGATTAACAAATATTATCCATCTAGTAAAACCTGTAGTATATGCGATGAATTACATGACATATCACTCTCACAAAGAGAATATACATGTGATTGTGGAAATGAGATGGATAGAGACCTGAATGCCGCGATTAACATCGCTACTGAAGGTCTATCTAAATATCTATATAAAGAGTATGGGACAGACTCGATCGCTCGGTCCAGTTGCGCGCACTAGAGCGCATTACCCGAGAAGCCCCCACTTCAAATGATTTTTCATTAAGTGGTGGGAGCAGGTTCACTTTGGTAATACGCAAAAAGAAAACACAATCGCAGTTGTGTTTTCTTCAATAGTTATGCATCAGTACGGTTGTCTATTCATCAAACAACGACAGATACGACTCATACCCTCTTCGTTTCATCTCGTCTTTGGGGATAAACTCGAGTGCGGCACTATTGATGCAATAGCGTAACTGGCCGTTGGGACCATCATCAAATACATGCCCTAAATGACTATTGGCATCCGTACTTCGGACTTCCATGCGGATCATGCCGTGACTAATATCCTTTTTCTCCAACACTTCAGATTCGTCTACTGGTTTTGTAAAGGAAGGCCAGCCACAGTGACTGTCAAATTTGTCATTCGAAGAAAACAATACTTTTTTCGATATGATATCAACATAAATTCCATCCCGAAACTCTTGATCGTACTCATTCGTATAGGGTCGTTCGGTTCCGTTTTCTTGGGTTACATGGTACTGAATCGGTGTCAATTTCAGGATTTCATCATTGTATTTTTTCATTATATCACCTCATGTATAGTATATCGCAAACACAAAAAAATAGCCTGTGAAAGGCTATAATTTTTGAATGATTTTATGAAGAAGATTTAACGCTTCAAGTGGCGTCAATTCGTCAATATCAATATCTTCTAACAATTGAATGATTTCGTCTTTAATTTCGGGTTCGCTGTTGTCGGTTTCAAAATCATCGAAATTAAAGAGGTTGATTGAACTGTGATCAATTAGTTGATCATGTTGTTCTTCGAGATTGTTCAATATCATTTTTGAGCGTTCAATCAATCCTTGTGGTAAGTTGGCTAAACTTGCAACATTGATACCATAGGATTTATCGGTGGGACCTTCTTTTACTTTGTGAAGAAATAAAATGGTTCCATTCTGATCTTTGGCACTAACGTGTACATTGCGTAATTTCGACAAGGATTTATCCAAATCGGTTAGTTCATGATAATGCGTTGAAAATAAGGTCTTAGCACCAATCTTTTCATGAATGTATTCAATGATTGCTTGAGCGAGTGCCATACCATCATAGGTTGCGGTACCACGACCAATTTCATCAAATAGAATCAAGGAATTGGTTGTTGCATGCTGAATCGCATTGTTGGCATCGAGCATTTCCACCATAAAGGTCGATTTTCCACTGACCAAGTCATCGGCGGCACCAATCCTTGTATAGATGGCATCAAATACTGGTATATGCGCTTCTTTTGCGGGGACAAACGACCCAATTTGGGCAAGGATGGCAGTGATGGCCATTTGCCGCATATAGGTAGATTTACCCGACATGTTCGGTCCGGTAATAAGGAGAATATCTGTATGTTTATTGAGGACAATGTCATTGGGAACAAAGACATCATCGGTTAGAACTTTTTCAACAATCGGATGACGTGAGTCGGTGATTTCAATCGTGTTATCATCGTTTAAGACAGGGCGAACGAGATTGAGTTCTTCGCTACTAATTGATAGACTGATTAACATATCGACTTCACTTAAGATATTCGCATTTTGCTGGATGGTGTGAATATAGCCTCGTGCTTGATCCCGGAGCTCGATAAATAGTTCATATTCCAGTTGAATGCTTTTTTCCTCACTGCTTAAAATAATCGTTTCCTTTTGTTTGAGTTCTTCGGTGATGTAGCGTTCACTATTGGTTAAGGTTTGTTTTCGAGTATAGCCAAATTCATCTTTGACATTGGCGACTTGACCTTTGGGGATTTCAATATAATACCCGAAAACACGGTTATACCCAATCTTCAGTTTCTTGATACCGGTCTTTTCACGTTCTTGTTCGGCGAGTTCATGCAACCACTCTTTGACATTTAAAGCACTGTTTTTAATCGCATCCAGATCAGCGTTATATCCTTCTTTGATGATGCCCCCTTCTTTGATTGTGAGGGGTGGGTCGTCTTCGATGGCACGTTCTAACACATCATACAATGGACGTAAGGGATCGATGGTATCGGCTAAAAACGTTGTATGTGGCGTCTTAAGTGCGAGTAGTTTTTCTTTTAACTCTGGTAAGATGGATAGACTTCGTCGCAATTGGACCATGTCTTTCGCATTGGTATTCCCATAACTGATGCGACCGACAATCCGTTCCAAATCATAGACGTTTTTTAATAGGTCGCGTAGTTCTTGTTTCACGATAAATTCGTTATTGAGGACATCAATTGTATCGTACCGAGTAATGATTGTATTCTTGTTTACCAAAGGTCGTAATAGTTGTTTCTTTAAATAACGACTCCCCATTGCGGTTTCGCAATGATCCATCAACCAAAACAAACTGCCAATGCGGTTGTTCGATCGCATGGTTTCGGTAATTTCAAGATTTTTAACGGTATTGGAATCCATCCGAAGATAACTGGACGCTTCCAAAATGGTGACATCTTTTAGATGCATTAATTCTCGTTTTTGGGTCTTGATAATATAGTTTAATAGACGTTTAAAGGTCTTTTTCTCTTCTTTTGAGGGAAGTGTCTGATAGAGATGATCAAAGACACTAGGGACATCAATATCGCTATTATACGAGACGAGGACACCTTCGGATTTGATATATTGTTCCAAATGACTCTCATCGATGGTATTGGCGATGATGATTTCTTTTGGTTGAATTTGCAATAATTCATTGATTAGGATATTGAGATCTTTCGGGAGCAGGATACTGTACGTATCTCCTGTGGAAAGGTCGAGATAGCTGATGGTGTAGTTTTTCGGATTGATACCAATCGATGCAAGATAATTGATGTCATCTGATGTACCTTCCATGTACGTACCAGGTGTAATCAGCCGAACGACATCGCGTTTGACAATTCCTTTGGCAGTTGCCGGGTCTTCGACTTGTTCACAAATGGCTACTTTGTATCCTTTTTGAATGAGACGTTCAATGTATGCATCCGCCGCATGATGGGGCACACCACACATCGGAACGCGTTCTTTTGCGCCGGCGTCCCGTCCGGTTAATTGGATTTCAAGCTCACGGGATGCGAGATAGGCATCGGTAAAGAACATTTCATAGAAGTCACCCAGTCGAAAAAAGACTATAGCATCGTTATAGTCTTCTTTAATCGTAAGATATTGACGCATCATCGGCGTGTATTGTGATTTGTCAATTGCATCCATATCTGGCAATCTCCTCTAAACAATGAAATTCGTATAGATTAAGTATCCCACTGCGGCAACAACAACGATCGCAATTAGGACTAAGAATCCCGTTCGGACTCGTTTTTTCCGTTTATCTGAAACCACGGAAGCAATTTCTTGGAATTTCAAATTGTATAAGTATTCTTCGATATTCATTCCGGCGAATACCTTTAATGAGTTGGTATATTTAGGTGCGACCGTTTGCGGCATTTTAATTAAAATGTATTCAATCATGTCATCTTTTTTCAACTCAATCGAAACGTTCACTTTACGGCGTTTCGCGTAACGTTCAATTTCAAGGATGGATTTTTTCGCGATTTCTTCTCGTTTTTCCTCATCAAATCCCAATTTTAATGACACGATGTCTATCAATTGTTTTTTGTTGATACGGCGAGGTATTTCAACATTGTATCGTTTTCCAAGGTCGCGAATTTCTGTTAAAGTGGTTGCATTTGACAACACTTCTTTTGCATCCTCAATAAGCGTGCCATCAAAGTATCCGTCTGGTTCGAAATAAACCTGACGAAACTCTTCCATCATTGCATCGTACGATTCTTGTGGTTCCCGGGCATATTTTAGCGTTAAGTTCTGCAGTTTGACAAACTCAAGATTGTTAATTCCCAGTTCAGAACGATTTCGAACGATAATGTCCCAGAAATCTTTCTTATATTCGGTAACATTAATCGGTAACTGGTACCCAAGCGCTAATCGTTCTAATTGGAATATCGTAAATTTATCAAACCAACGTAAACGAAATTTCATCTCATCCGAGAACTTATTCGAACTATCAGCATCGGCAATTGCCGGTGCAATATTTTTTCGAATTAATGCTTTGTGAAGATAGTTGGGTAAATAAATTTCTTTGTTTAATAGATATTTTACAATCTCATGAGAAGGAATTACTGTAAAATCCTTTACGAGTTTTGAAATTTTCTCTTTTTTGTTATACAAAAAGATAAAATCTTCAGATTTCTTTTTACCAGCCATGCCAATCACTCCTTAGTACTGAATAATGTTCTAAAATAATTATACAATACAATTAGTGGTAAATCAATAGGAAATTGCTTTTTAAAGCGATTTCCCTCCGTTATTATGGTTCCCGATTTTACAACTAGTCAAAATCTTTACTAATTTCTGATTCAATGATCTCTTGAATCCATTTTAGATCACCGTTGATTTGTTCTAATAAATCCAAATATTCACTCATCAAGACATGCTGCATAAGTTGTTCTCTTAACAATTGATAGGTTTCTTTCGCATCATTATATTGTGGATGCTTCTTCACTTGACGCTGAACCATTATCTTTTGGGCATCGAGTAACTCGTTATATTGTTGCTGTAAATTCATGTCTTGGTCAATGATTCGTTCAAGTTCTTGAAAACGCCGTACTGTTGGATCGTTTTGTAACGATTCAATTAAGCGATCAATTGCCGTCATGATACTCACCTAACATGAACCATGTTTTCGACTCGGTAATGGTTACATCTACAATCTGTCCAATCAATGATGTAGGACCAGCAAAATTGACGAGTTTATTGTTTTCTGTGTATCCCGCCAGGATGCTATCATTGTTCTTACTTGTTCCATCCACTAAGACCTTTACTGTTTTCCCTTCAAATCGTTTTGAACCATGTAGATACCCTTTGTTTACTATCTTGTTCAAGCGAGCTAGACGTTCTTTCTTAACAGCCATTGGAACGTCATCTTCATACGATGCCGCTGGTGTGCCTTCACGCTTTGAATAAATAAAGGTAAACGCCCCTTCAAAACGGCAATATTCAACAAGTTCCAATGTTTCAGCGAACTGTTCTTCTGTTTCCCCTGGAAAGCCAACAATAATGTCTGTGGTCAATGATGCATGGGGAATGTAATGATAGATGTGATCGACCAATTGGTAGTACTCTTCTTTTGTATATTTTCGATTCATCCGTTTCAATACTTCATTACTACCCGATTGCACGGGTAGGTGAATGTATGGCATTAAATTGCCACCTTTTGCCAATATTTGAACGGTTTCTTCATCGAAGTCTTTTGGATGGGACGTTGTAAACCGAACACGGGCAATGTCCATCTGATGCAAATCATTGAGTAGGTCCTTGAACCGATATGTTCGATCTGTGAAGTCATTGCCATAACTATTAACATTTTGACCGAGTAGTGTGACTTCTTGATAGCCTTGATCAATCAATTCTTGCACTTCATGAAGAATGTGTTCTGGCAGTCGGCTACGTTCTTTTCCACGGGTATACGGAACGATACAATAGGTACAAAATTCATCGCACCCATACATAATATTCACCCATGCTTTTTTCGTGTTTTCACGAATTTTCGGCATATTTTCAACAATCGATCCTTCTTCACTGAACACTTCAATGACCCGCTCTTTAGAGAGTAGTACCGTTTCTAAGTATTCGGGCAGTTTGTAGATGTTATGGGTTCCGAATACCAAATCAACATAGTGGTATCGTTTCAATATCTTTTCAACGACTTGTTCTTCTTGGGGCATGCATCCACATACACCAAGAATTAAATCGGGATTGTTACGCTTATATTGTTTTAATCGTCCAAGTTCACCAAAGACACGGTTTTCCGCATTTTCACGAACCGCACAGGTATTCAACAAGATCAAATCTGCGTGTTCTAAATCGTCACTTTGGGTAAAATCCAAAGCTTCTAATATCCCTCTAATTTTTTCACTGTCCGCTTCATTTCCTTGGCAACCATAGGTTTCGATCCGATAGGTTTTTCCGTTTCCAATTCCTTGAATATTAAAATAGTCGTCAAAATCGAGAACGGGTGTGTCTTCTTTCCGACGTTTTCGTGCATCACGAATCGATGGTTTTATAAAGTATTTACTGTAATCTTTTGCCATATATATCACCGTTATTAGTATAATTCAAAGAAGGGGTTTGTACAAACAAAATGAGTAAGTTTCCCTACTCATATATGTGGATTCCTTCAATGGTTTGAAATGTTGTATCCAGTAGGACCGCGTGTAATTGCAGTGGTCCCTCTTTGGTTTCTTTCACCGGGCCGCGAAGTCCAGTAATGAATTTTTGGACCTGTTTGTCTTTGTCCGCACCTAAAACGCCATATTTCGCCCCTGTCATTCCTACATCCGTCACATACATGGTTCCTTTGGGAAAGATCATTGTATCTGCGGTAGGTACATGGGTATGCGTACCTAGTACTGCTGTGACACGCCCGTCTACATGATGCGCAAAAGCAATTTTCTCGGACGTTGCTTCTCCGTGGAAATCGACAAGGATAATATCACTTGTTAAGGTGTCTAAGATTGAATCAATGACCTTGAATGGATTATCGAGCGGATCCCCCATAAAAATACGTCCCATTAAGCTGATGACGGTTACCGTTTTATCGTTAAACTGGATAGTTTTGTATCCAACTCCGGGGACAGATTCATCGTAGTTGGCTGGTCGAACAATGTTTGCATCATCAATAAAGTGTAAGATTTTTTTGTTGCGAAAGGTGTGATTCCCCATCGTAATCATCGACACCCCCATACTCATTAGATCCTTATAGATTGCTTCATCAATCCCGAATCCTTTGTCAATGTTCTCACCGTTGACAATAATTAAATGCGGTTTGTGTTGTTGTTTTAATTGTGGAAGATATGTATGAAGAGCTTGTTGCCCTAAGGTTCCAAATACATCGCCAATAAATAAAATTTTCATTCAATCATCTCTTTTCTAGTTCATCAAAATACCCGTGACGTTGCAATAGATGTTCGTAGTCCCAAAATGTATTTTGAGAAATCATTTGTTGAATGTCTGCAAATGATTTATATGCGATATCTCGTACTTCTACTGTATCAATTTTACATTCGTTTATCAAGATATTATCTTGATAGAGATACAAATCTGTGATGTAGTTCGAATGAGGATGGTCGATAACATATCGTTTCACAAGGCTTAATTTGTGCGGATCCAGTTCGATTCCAATCTCTTCTTTCGTTTCACGGATGGCGGCTTCTTTAGAGGTTTCTCCTTGTAAGACAGCCCCACCGTGTGTTCCCCATTGATATGGAATCAGATCGTCTTGTTTGTTGCGCTGTTGGATTAAATATTGACGATCCGAGTTGCGAATCCAAATATGAACAACAAGGTGATATTCACCGGGATTGTTCGACGCACCACGGACCATTGTTTTGTTCAATTTTTCAAGATGCTTATTGTAGAGATCAAATCGTTCCATAGTTCCTCCCTTTGTACAAGGAAAGCCTTCGATAATCGAAGGCTTTATTTGGCGATATCTTGGGCTCTCGTTTCGCGAATAACGGTAACTTTAATCGTTCCAGGATACGAGAGTTGTTCCTCAATTTTTTCTTTGATGTCACGAGCAATTTTATACGCCATCGTATCATCCACTTTCGTGGGTTCAACAATAACACGCACTTCGCGACCTGCTTGAATCGCATAGGCTTGATCCACGCCAGGAACTTCGGTGGAAATGTTTTCCAGCTGTTCGAGTCGTTTGATGTAGGAATCGAGAGATTCACTACGAGCACCAGGTCTTGCGGCGCTCAAGGCGTCAGCTGCGGCAACCAGTACGGCGATAATTGATTTTGCTTCCACTTCACCGTGATGGGATTGAATCGCATCAATGACTTCAAATGGCTCTTTGTAACGATTGGCAATGTTAATTCCAATTTCGACATGAGAACCTTCCACTTCATGATCGACGGCTTTACCGATATCATGAAGTAATCCAGCGCGTTTTGCAAGAACTTCGTCTTCGCCAATTTCAACAGCTAGTTTTCCAGCTAAGAATGCGCACTCGATGGCGTGGCGTAACACGTTTTGTCCATAGCTGGTACGGAAGTGTAAACGCCCTAGTAATTTTACAAGATCAGGGTGGATTCGGCCAATTCCAACTTCGAATACGGCTTCTTCCCCTTTGTCACGAATGAAGCGATCAACTTCACTACGTGTTTTTTCAACAACTTCTTCAATTCGTCCAGGATGAATTCGTCCATCGGCAACCAGTGATTCAATGGTACGTTTGGCGATTTCACGACGAATCGGATCAAATCCACTTAGAACAACAGCTTCTGGGGTATCGTCAATGATCAAATCAATACCTGTCAAGGCTTCAATCGTGCGAATATTACGTCCTTCACGACCGATAATACGTCCTTTCATTTCATCGTTTGGTAATGAGACAACACTTACCGTACGTTCACTGGTAACGTCTTGGGCATATTTTTGTATTGCTTGACTGAGTAAATGTTTTGCATTTTTATCAGCAGTAAGTTTTGCCTTTTCTTCTTCCTCTTTGATGTATGCGGCTATTTCACTTGCCATTTCGTCTTCTACTCGTCTAAAGATCAAGTCTCTAGCCTGCTCCATCGTAAAGCGTGCAATTTCTAATAGTTTTTCGTTTTGTTCATCAATCAACTTGTCTAGTCTGTTATTTTTGTCATCTAGTGATTGTTTTTTACGCTCCATGAGTTCTTCTTTTTTATCGATATTCGTTTCCCGTTTATCGAGGTTAGAACTGCGGCGGTCAAGCGATTGTTCACGTTGCAGAAGTTTATCATCTAACGCATCTGCTTCTTTTTTTCGCTCTTTGATTTGCTTGTCAAAATCCATACGTAAATTATGGATTTCTTGTTTGGTCTCCAGCAATGTCTGTTTCTTATTTTTTTCCGCTTCTTTTCGTGCGTCTTCAATCAAAAGATCGGCTTTTTGGCGAGATTTTAAAAGCCCTTTCTCACCAATGAATATACTTAGCATAAATCCTGCTAAGATACCGATTGCTACAAATGCCAGACCAGAGACAATGTTGATCATTGAGAATGCTAGTAGCATCCTATCATCTCCAATCTATGTGTTTTATTCAATTATTTAGTTATTTATGAACATAATAAAATATTATGAGTAGAAACGATTTTAACCATTTCATTATAACAATGTAAAGCCTTAAAAGTCAATGAATATAGATAGATTTTTGAAATTCTTTAGAAAATAAAAAACAACCAAATCCATTGGTTGTTTCATTTCTTAGAATTGGTCTTTAAATCCCTCACGAATAACGCGATATTCACCGGTATTTGTATTTACGTCATAGATATTGAAGTTGTGCTTGATGTCAAAGGTTTTTGATCGTTGGGCAAAGTTGATTGAGGCACTTCCTTGTTCTTTGCTTTCTACACGGTGGAATACGTGGGGTGGCCATGTTAATACCGCGGGGTAATCACAAATCAATTCCCCGTTATGCCAAATGTGGTCTTTGGTAACGACAAAATGTTCAATTTTACCATGTTGTGGTGAATACAGATCAATGTGTCGTTCACCATCCAAAACCACCAAATTATCACTCTGGTCAGTGTGCATATACCACGGGCGATCAACGCCTTCAACTTGTCCCGGACTAATCGCATTACTACGATGGATAACACGATCGATTCCCCCTAAATTTTGTAAGAACTCCTCCGGTATTTTATCGAACAAGACACCCTCAGTCCGACGTAATTTTACCAAATCAACGATTCGGTACAACCCTTTAACTTCTTTTACCGTATCCATTAGTTATTTATATCCTTTCTAAATTAATAAATACAGCCTCATTATAACACAATTTTATTAGATAGGATTGGAAACGCTTTCTTAATTTTTTCAACATCATTCAAATCAATCGATACCGTGTGAATAATCGGTTTTCCATCAGCCTCGAATAACACCTCACCAAAAGGATCAACTACGATACTGTGACCATAGTAATTATACGTTCCATGTGAATTATCCGACGGACTAACACCAATCGTAAACAGTTGGTTGTCAACGGCCCGAGAGCGAAAAGCCAATGTCCAATGCTTTGGCCCAGTATATTGATTAAAGGCAGCAGGAACAAGCAATAGTTTTGCCCCCATTTCTTGTAGTCTCGCCGCTTGTTCAGGAAAGCGGATATCAAAACAAATCATCAATCCAATCGTACCCCAGGGTGTGTTAAATGTAACGAGGTCTTTTCCTGGTGTTATTTGATCCCCCTCGTCGTAGGATTCTCCAGTTGGATACGTAATTGAAAAGAGATGCATTTTACGATACGAGGCAATACATTCACCCATGGGATTAAAGACAAAAGTTGTATTATAGAGGCGATTGTTATTCCACTCAGGAACGCTTCCTGCGACAAGGTACGCCTGTTGCTGTTTTGCAAGAGCTTGAAAACGTTGGAAATGGGTATCTCCTATGGCAATACTATTGGATTCAAATAATTCGTTTTCATACGGACTAAGACACATTTCTCCCAAGATAATCATATCCGTGTGTAACGGATGTTCAAGTCGTTGTTCAATCCGTTTCATATTCTCTTCTTTTGTTGGGAGTACTTGGTGTTGTACAAGTGTGATTTTCATCGTATACCTCCATCAAAAAAAGGCATATTAAATGCCTAATTTTTCTCGTACTTGCCGTTCTAAATCTTGCAATAGTTCTGGATGTTCTTCCAAGTATGCTTTGGTGTTTTCACGACCTTGGCCGATTTTGTCATCGTTGTAACTGTACCATGATCCGGATTTTTTGAGGATTCCTTCTTCGACACCAATGTCGATAATTTCTCCGACTTTGCTGACTCCAAATCCGTAAATAATATCCACGATTAAGGTTTTAAATGGTGGTGCTACTTTGTTTTTAACAACTTTAACTTTTGTTTTGTTTCCAACAATATCAGTTCCGATTTTTATTTGTTCACTACGACGTATTTCCAAGCGGACACTACTGTAGAATTTTAAAGCGCGACCACCAGGGGTTGTTTCTGGATTTCCAAACATAACACCGACTTTTTCACGGATTTGATTGATGAAAATCGCAATGGTTTGTGATTTACTAATGGCACCACTTAATTTTCGCATTGCTTGCGACATTAGGCGAGCTTGTAATCCAACATGGCTGCTCCCCATATCCCCACGGATTTCTGCTTCGGGTACAAGTGCGGCAACACTGTCAATAACAACAATATCGATGGCTCCACTACGAATCAAAGCTTCGGTAATTTCTAAGGCTTGTTCTCCGGTATCCGGTTGCGACAAGATGAGATTATCGATGTCGACACCAAGGGCTTTTGCATAGGTCGGATCAAGTGCGTGTTCCGCATCGATAAATGCGGCATATCCTCCTGCTTTTTGCGCTTCGGCAATCGCGTGTAATGCGAACGTTGTCTTCCCAGATGATTCCGGTCCAAATACTTCGATAATTCGTCCTTTTGGATATCCCCCAATTCCAAGGGCTTTATCCAGTAGTATACTACCACTACTGATGACTTCAATGCCTTGAATTAGTTGTTCATCACCTAGGACCATTACCGATCCTTTTCCATGTTGCTTTTCAATTTCTTTAATTGCTGTTTCTAACGCTTTTTGTCGATCTTGTTTTGCCATGAGAACGACCTCCTTAGTTTCCTATAGATATAATACTGTTATATAGTAATATTTTCTTACATGGATTGCATAATAATGTGTTTGTTTTTTACGAAATAATCGATACCACTAATGACGGTTAACGCACAACCGACATAGACGATCCATAATCCAACATCACCGAAGATTGGCCAATATGGAATAAGTAGCATCAAGACGATTCCCACCATTGTTGAAGCGGTCTTGTACTTTCCGAGTTTGCTTGCTGCAATGACTTTACCATCACCAACTGCAACCAACCGTATTCCTGTGACGATGAACTCGCGAGATAGAATGATAATCGTGACCCAGTATGGTAATAACTGCATGGCATTTAAGATAATTAATGCCGCCATCACTAACAGTTTATCAGCAAGTGGATCAATGAACTTACCAAACACCGTAACCAAATTATTTTTACGAGCGATGTATCCGTCTAAAAAGTCTGTCAACGATGCAATTATAAAGAGCGGTGCGAGAACATAATCCATCCATTCAAGTGATGGAATGAGATAATATACCAACACAAAAAGGGGGATAATCACAACGCGGAATAACGATAATTTATTCGGTAAATTCATACTAACACCTCATTGTCGATTATACCATAAATACGGTATAATTAAAAGACATTTATTCACTAACTAGTGCGGTTTTCTTGATGTTTCTACCGATGATTAACAACAGGCCAACACCAAGTAAAAACATGGCTGCGCTAAAGTCAAAAACATAGAGTGGTTTTAGTTCAAACAAGAATCCACCAATCAGTGGTCCAAGGACCATTCCAATTGAAAAGAATGATTGGCGTACACCCATGACTTTTCCATACTCTCCTGGTTTCGCATGCGTTGATATATAGTGTTGCTCTAGTGGTGCATAAATGGCTTTTAGAACAACATACAACATAAAGAACGTATAGAGGGTTATTACTAATTGATTGCTACGGAAAACAAAGAAAATGATAATCGCACTTAGTAGTTGAATCCCTACCATGAAGGAAAAGTCTCGTTTAAATCGCGTTACAACCGGTACTAAAACAATCGTTGCGATGATGGAAACAACGCCAGTTGCACCAACAAAGGTGCCGATCGTACTAGGAAGTAATCCTTGTTTGTTCATGTATACTTCGATGTATTTACTAATGTTAATCGCACCCAAACTGATTAGTGATAAGGAAATCATAAACAAAATCAAGTTACGGTTCATGTGACGTATGTTTTTAAACCCCTCTAATACAGATGTGTGTTGTTTATGTTCACCAAGGTCCATCGATGGTTTCATCAATATGATAATAACGATCGCGTGAACAAGATTAAACACCGCTTGCATCAAGAAAATGGAACGAAGTTGATCAGTTTGCAACCACGTGATGAAAAGAGGGATTTCGGGAAGTATACCACCGACAAAATATCCGACTGAGGAACCAAGAACAAACAATCCTTGATACCACCCCAAATAGATGGTTCGTCGTTCATCTTGAGAATGTTCAATCAAATGAGACATAAACAAGGTGATGCTTGCGCTAACGCCAAAACCACTGATAAAGCGGAACAGAATCATAATATTTTCATCACCAACATAGGCAAATGCGTATTGGCCAATACTATAGATGAATAAACCTATGAAGATGTACAATCGTTTATTTCCACGATCACCTAGAACACCCCATATTGGCGCTCCTAGTAACAACCCAAAGCTCATGGCGGCAAAATAAAACCCAAAATACTTGTCAGCAATATCCATGTTTTCGACAAGTTTCGGCGTAACTGGATGTCCTAGATTATGAAGAACACCTTGAACAAAGTATATGAGTAAAATAATCCACACTTGTTGTGGAATCGTTGTTAAAAACGATCGGATGTCATTAATTTTTCTCATCGAAGCACCTCGGGAATGTTATCGGACCAATTATACCAAAAAAGCGTGTATAAGTACATCATAAAACAAACAAAAAGAGTCTAATCAGACTCTTCAATTGGTTTTGCATTGTGATATACTTGTTGGACATCTTCTACTTCATTGATCATATCCATGAACTTATGAAATAATTTTGATTGATCCGCATCCAATTCGATGTAGTCATGAGGATACCAACCCGATTCGCTTTCTTCAATGGTTCCTCCAGCCTCTTCCAATGCTTGATTGATTCGTTGTTCATCATAACCATTGGCTTCCACTTCGACCAATCCATCTTCTTCTTCAATTTCAAGGATATCAAGATCATTCATCAATAATGTCTCAAATACCGTTTCCTCATCAAGCCCACTAACAGTGACATAACTCAAATGGCGATAGCCATGTTCAACACTACCATTAACACCGAGTTTACTATCTGTTTTTGTAAAGCAATTGCGCACTTCACTGACCGTCCGATTGACATTGTCGGTTAACGTATCCACAATAATACCAATCCCACCCGGTCCGAACCCTTCGTATCGGACTGGCGCATAATCTTCGCCCAAACCTTGTTCGGCTTTCTTGATGTTACGATTAATTACATCGGTTGGCACTTGTTCTTTTTTGGCTTTATCAATCAGATGCTTGAGTGCGAGATTGGAATCCGGATTGCTTCCTTTTTCCCGTGCACACATGTAGATTTCTTTCCCATAACGACTATACAATCTACTTTTGTGGAGCATGGTTTTAGCCATTGCTGCTTTGCGTACTTCAAATTTACGTCCCATAATTTCACCTTTATTCGATTTTATCGGTACTATTATACTAAATTTTGCTTCATTTAGCAAGGACTATAAGAGCCTTGTTTGGTCTTTTTCTAGGATAACCTTTTCCGCTTTGTAAAGGGAGCCTAACGCACGTTTGAATGCACTTTTACTCATCCGAAATACCAACTGAATTGTTTGGGGAGATGTTTTATCCGTGTAGGGCATTACACCGTCGTGTTCTTCTAAATAATCAAGAATGCGTTGGCCGTCGGCATCCATCATTAATTCTTTTTGTTCAATGGTTGTGCCATTATATTGATATTGTCCTTTATCAATCGTAATGGTGATGGTTTCTTGTTCGCCTAGACGATATGTTTTGCGTACGTGTTTAAAATAGACAAAAATGCTGTGTCCTTGACGTGTAATGAATACATTGCCTTCTTCGGCACGATAGACGTTAATTGCTTCGACGCTGTCTCCTACTTTCAGAGATTCTTCAGGCTGCAAATAATCGTGAATGGCAAATCGTGAAATCGGCTTTGCAGTTAATTGATTTTTCGATGATCGCATCCGCGCAAAAATCACATCACCATTGGTTGGCCATTCCTTTTTAACAAACGGAAGATCATCAATACTTAGCAGTAAGTCTTTTTGCAATCCTATATCTAAAAAAACACCGAGTTTCGGATGAACGCCGACAACCTCAACAAATGCTGGACGCCTTTGATCAATCAAGGGTTGCTTCATCGTTGCAGTGATCCGTTTTTGATTGTCATAATACAAAAAAACAGTAATCACTTGATGTTCCTCTAAAGGCTCCGTTACTTCTTTTTTATGAAGAAATACATCCTCTTCTCCATTGGATAATATATACGATATATCGGTTTCTCGAATCACTTCTAATTCGTTATATTCACCTATTTTTAGTTCCATGGTATTCACCTCAACCACATTATAGCATGTAATGTAGTGGAAATACACTAACATGTTTCAAACTCGTTTTATCAATATCCATTTTATCGAAATAATGATATACTATTAATAATAAACGGAGGGATTCACATGAAGCGTTATATTATGTATCTAATCGCCTATTCCGTCGGCGGATTTGTCTTAGAACGGATTATCAATCTCATCTTTCTTCAAGAATGGTATGACAATTCTGTTCTTGTTGGTCCCTACCAACCGCTGTATGGAAACGGGGTCCTTCTTGGTGTGTTATTCATGGAATATGTGTATCCTAAGATCCATGCAAATACGGTTATCAAAGAAGGAACATTCATCCTTGTAGCGATTCTTGCAACAGCTCTTTCCGAAGCAACAACCGGATACTTTTTTGAATGGCTTACTGGAATTCATTTATGGGATTATGGCCAAACATTTACTTGTAATCTAGAATACGTATGTCTTATTCCAACGTCGCTGTTTGGAATCATTAGCTATCTCGTGATTAAATACCTTCATCCACGATTCAAAATCTGGTTGGACCGCACCCCAAATTCTGTGTTCATTCCGCTTCTTGTTATAATAATCATTGATATCGTATATACATTTTATACTCTTGTTTAGGTGATCTTATGAGAATTCTTGTTGATGCAGACGCATGTCCCGTAAAAAAGCAAATCGTGGACGTTGCCAAACCTCGTTCCATTGACGTATGGATGTTTTTTGATACGTCCCATCAACATGAAGATGGCTACAGTAAAACCTTTCAATTTGACAAAGGACATGACAGTGTAGATTATGCGTTAATCAACAAAGTACAAGCAGGAGACATTGTGGTGACACAGGATTATGGAGTTGCGACCATGGCCCTTAGCAAGAACGCATTGCCAATTCATCACAATGGATTAATCTATACCGATGACAACATCTTGTCCCTATTAAACAATCGTGCCACCAATCAGAAGCATCGAAAGCACCGTTATCCAAAGGGTCCAAAAAAACGAACAGAGAAGGATAATCAACGGTTTACAAAAAATCTGATATCCCTAATTAATCGCAATTAATAGTTGCATTTTATGATTAAGTTTGATAGAATAAATACGCTTGTAAATGGAGGTGACGTAAATGGCAAATATCAAAGGACAAATGAAACGTAATTTAACCAATGAAAAACGACGTTTAGCAAACGCATCGTTTAAATCAGGTTTAAAAACAGCAATCAAAAATGTAGAAACTTCTGCAGCAGCAAATGATAAATCTGCAGCAACATCAAACTTGTCCATCGCATTCCAAAAATTGGATAAATCCGTAACCAAAGGAATTCATCACAAAAACTATGTTGCACGACAAAAATCACGCTTATCAAAATTAGTGGATAGTCTTTAATAAATAGTAAAAATAAAAATACGTTCAGGAAACGTATTTTTTTTAAGTGCCTAATATAAACAGTTCTAAACCAATCTTCTTATCAATTTGACCGGTTTTGATTTTATAATCCAGTTCTTCCAATTTTTTAAGCTGATTTTCGACATCATCAAGATGCACAGATCGTGCATTTTTCATAATGTAGTACGTACGGCCACTCGTCGCGTTAAAATACGATGCGATCGCCGCTTTATCTCGACCCTCATTGATCATCATCTTCGTATGCAGTATCTCGCGATATTTATTTACTAATATACCTAGTATACGCAACGGATCTTCACTATGCATGATTAAATCATTATAGATTTCAAGGGCTTTTCCACGTTCGTTTGCAAGAATGCTATTTGTAATTTCATACACATTGTCTTCGACATTTTTCGTAATGACTTTTTTTACAATATCCAAGTCTACTCGATTCAAATCTTCAGCATATAAAACCAACTTTGTTGTTTCACTGACCAATACTTCTGTATTATTCTCAACACGATTTAATAATTCGTTCAGTGCATCGGCATCTATACTGATACCATGTTTACCAAGTTGGCGTTTTACCCACCCTCTTAAGTCTTGATCTTTCAGGGGAGTACAATGTTCTACAGTTGCTATTTTTTTAATGTGCTTCGTAATCGCTTTTCGTTCATCTAGTTTCGCAAAGGGAACTTGTACGATCAATAATGACCCCTCTGCAGGATGTTCCAAATACCGCTTAAGTGATTCCAAATTATGATGTAGTTCTTTGCGTTTTGAGGTATCTGTTGACAAAAAATATGCGTTCTTGACTATTACCGCTTTTATATCAGCCATAAACGGGATTGTTGTCGCATCATTGATGGCATCTTCGATATTCGTTTCTTCCATATCGTACGTTGTCACATTGAACTCATCAATATTGTTGCTTTCAACAATCTGATTGGTTTTCTGTTTGATGATATAATAGTCATCGCCATAAAATAAATATACTTGTTCTGCCATATCAAACACCTCATCCATATTATACCATAGTCTTTTATGGCTGATATGTTTTTTTCCATTTCTTATCCAAGAAATATCGGATTTCAATCGTACCTTCCAAATCCGTTCTATGAACAACTATGTCATTATTAACAAGACGTTCTATAACGGTTTGATCAGGATGGCGATTCCGATTATTACGATGAACCATAATATAGGCTTCTTCTGGAGTAATGGCATCCAAAAATAATTGTGATGTGCTAGTGATACTTCCATGGTGCCCTACTTTCAATACATCAACGTCAATATCATATAAAGAAATAAACCGTTCTTCCCGCTTGAGTTCACTATCACCGACAAACAAAAAGTGTTCATTCTGAATCCATACACTTGTAATAATCGAATTATTATTTTCGTTAGTAGCAGTATAATCAAGTGGATAAATATACATCCGTAAATTCCCACATGTAATCACACGATCCTCAAATTCAGAAACAGTATTCGCTGAAATAAGATGTTCCACTTTGAATGTAGAGATAACATCATTCAGTTCACCATAGTGATCAGAATGGAAATGACTAATAATTACATAATCAATCTTCCGAATATTATAGGTCTGTAAATACGACGCAACGGAATCATATTCGTCTTTCTCACCTGTATCTATTAATATTGTACACTTCCCAAATGAATCCTGAATGAATGTACTATCACCATGTACATCCAAAAATACTACTCGTTGTATCGGCGACAAAGTAGTAATATTAAATGAAAAAATCAATAAACCAATAATCATTGTTGCTTCAAATCTAAATGATATTTTTCGCTCAATTTTAACTAATAGTGAAAATATCATAATATAAATTATTATAAATACCACATTCGAACTAATATAACCTTTTATAACAAAGAAATCAAATTGAGAAAGCATATTAACTATTGCTTCAAATAGAGTATATATACGATGTAGCAATGTATCTAACACAGGTACTATAAATGCTATATATGTTAATGGAAGGACTACAACTGTCATTATAATTACCATAATAATATTCATATTTAATGTAAACAGATTAATTTGATAATTCGCATTTAGTATTATCGGAAATGACACAAGAAAAGCGATCCCACTAACAATTATTATGGCGTTTGATTTGGATTGATTGACAAGTATGTTTTTCGCTAAAATAATAGTATACGTTATTATGAAACTTAATACAAAGCCCATATTATTATAATAGTATGGTCGCATGATCAGTAAACCGATATAAATTAGCGATAATATGTCAAGAACTGAATATCTCAATTTATATTGTTTGTTCAGTTTCATTAGTAGAAACAATAAAACTGCTCTCGTAACAGATGCGGAAAATGAAGTGATTATAAGATATAATACTAATACAAAACTAATGACAATATCTATTATTGTTACATTGTTAATAACACGTTTCAAGACCTTTCTCAGTGCAATCACAAGCAAACCTATATGATAACCACTTACTGCAAAAAGGTGAGAAATCCCCAGGTAATTTATACCGTTAATTACTTCCTGGTCAATTTCACTTTTATCTGCAAGAAGGAATGTTTTAATATATCCTTTAGATAATGGTAAGTTCGTTTCTATATACTGATTGACAATTTCACTCAACTGATAAATAGAAATACCAGATCGGTGAAACTCTAAGGTTTCCGCATATACAATGTAGCGTATGTTTTGTGATGCAAGATATTTTTTATAGTCAAACGTATTTGGGATTGTTACCTTGTCAGATTCACTAACTTGGCCCTTAATTATGTATGTCGACCCTATCAAAACATCTACTACACAATCTGTATATACATTGACCGTTTTTAATTTATAGCGAGCAATAATTCTACAATAATCGTCTTTTTTATTATATTTTAAAACCTTTACTTTGTATTGTCCAGTATTTTCAATCTGTTGAACATTAAAAATAGTTGTTGAAACTAAGTACATCGCTAAAATCACTATGATTATTTTGAATAAATCCCTATGATTTTTACCAATATAAACAACATATGGCGGTACAAGAAGTAAGAATATCCAGTTACTCAACACTAATATAACTATTGTTAATGCAATAGCAATATATATAAATCGATATCTAAACTGTAATAAATTCTTGAATTTCAGCAAACGTTGCCTCACCAATACCACTTACGTTTAATATGTCGTCAATAGATACAAAAGCACCATTTTCCGTTCTGTAGTCAATAATACTTTGTGCTGTTGCTGGTCCGATACCACTTAGAGTTTGCAACACCTCTAGCGACGCTGTATTGATATTAATCACACCACCATAATTGTTATCTGTCTGATCGAG
This sequence comes from Candidatus Xianfuyuplasma coldseepsis, assembly GCF_014023125.1. Lineage (GTDB taxonomy): Bacteria > Bacillota_I > Bacilli_A > Izemoplasmatales > Izemoplasmataceae > Xianfuyuplasma > Xianfuyuplasma coldseepsis. Next base: position 1,579,286 of record NZ_CP048914.1, on the reverse strand, counting down.
AATATTCGGATATTCTTCATCATTTGTTGGGATGTAGATTACATCTTGATCTTTTAGGATCATACTTAAATTAATCGCATTTCCATCAGCATTAGCTATCAAACCACCAGCTCTCTCAACAACCTGGAATAATCGACTGTTATGTTCAACCTTATAAACACCAGGAAACATTACAGCTCCTTTTAAGTCCACATATATGAACGTTTTTTTAACCTCTTGTTCATTATTGACGATATAAGGTGTAAACTCTTCCTCTGATTCTTCTGGTTTTCTTATCATACTTACTATAACCACTACTACAAACACAAATACAACTGCATAAATTCCATATTTTTGGATGTACACTTTCATGCAATCACCTCATATAGATAGTACTTATAAATGATGGTAATTTATAAAAAAAAATAAGCAAATATGCTTATTTTATTTTTTGATATATTCCATTTTCTCGCGTAAACATTTTATTCATGATGAATTCACGTCGTATTGTACAAAAATCAGGATGAAAATCGCTGATGATGTGATTTACCTCTTTTTCTGTATAGGTACGATTACAATCAAATGATTGAGCAATCTTTTCTAGTACGATCTTACGTTTTTTTAGTTGTACAGGTATCGACTGAAGTATACCGTCTTTAAAAAAGTTCGATAAAATTTTTTGATTGTATTCTTCTTCTCGTTCTTCCTCTGTTTGTGACGATGTTCTCATACTTGACAATATTTGCATCACATTAATATTTAACACTTTTTTATTGATACTGTACATGACATAATACTGTTCTTTAACACTCGAAACCATACCAGCTCGTTCAAGTTTCTTCAAGTGAAACGATACAGTGGATGGATGTAGATCTAATCGATTGGCTAATAACTCGACATACATCGGTTCCTTCAATAATGTCGCAAGTATCCTAAGGCGTGATTTATCGGATAGTACTTTGAATACTTTTTCGTACTCCACAAACGATTCCCCCTTTTTTATTTTTATACTCATCAATTTATATTATATATTCTATTTTTATAAATGTCAATTTAAAACGAGTTATTTTCGTTTACACACAAAAATAACTCGTTCATCGGTGCGTTTTTTCTTAATCACAGTCAACCCTGCATCCAGTAGTAATTGGCGATACTCTCTTGTAGGGAATGTGGTTTGAATATGTGTTTCTGTCTCACGTCCAAATCGTAGCGTATGTTTTATCTGATTTGGTATATTGGTCTTTGATACGCGCCACTGTAATACATCATCATCAAGGAGGATATCTTGTTGGAAATTATGAATTTTTTCCACATAAGCAGTATGAATAAAGTCAAAAATAAAGATACTATTCTCATGCATTGCAGCACACATGTTTTGGAATGTTTGAAGAACATCTTCCTTATTATCCAAGTAATTTATAACGTCACTGGACATGATTAAATTATCATAGACTTGACGCAATGGATCCACAATATTGTGAACAAAGAAATGAATTTTTACATTGGATAGAACCGCATTATTGTTTGCTCGTTCCAACATTTCAGTGGAAATATCCGTTGCAGTTACAAAATAGCCTTTCTGAGCTAGATCTACAGCAAGAGGTCCTGTCCCGGTACCAAGGTCAATGACGGTTCCTTTTATTCCGAATTTATCGATGTATTTAATATAGAGATCATTCAAGTCCTGATCAACAAATTGATCGTAATAAGGTGCTAATCGATCAAATATCATTATAATTCTTGTGGCGATAATTTTCGGATTTCTACCAGCATTTTTTCTAGGTTGTAAAATTCACGTTCTTCTTTGGTAAAGACATTGACAATAATATCCTTTGCATCGATTAAGATCCAACTATTTGAATTTTTACCTTCAATCCGCGGGTGGGAAAACGAATGCTTTGCTAGGTTGTCGGTTACATGTTGAATCGATGCTTGTAATTGTCGATTATTGGTAGCACTAGAAATGATTAAGTAATCAAAGAAAGGGGATTTTTCTTTCATATCATAAACCTCCACATCTTGCAACTTAACATCCTCTAACGCTTGTAAAATAACTTCGATTTTTTTCACTCTTGTTCCTCCAATTTGTGTTGATAATATTGTAGTGCCTGATAGGCTGTATTCGGGACCAATGCTTGTTGTTTTTCATGGTGATTTATCGAATCCTGCATGGCAACATATATCGCTTTTACAAATGCATGATCGGCAATTTTACGTACACGAACACATGATTCATATGTGCGGTTCGGTTCGATATAATCACTAAGGAATAGGATTTCTTCGTATATACTCATTCCAGGTCGACCGATGGTATGATGGGTAATAGCATTCAAAATTTCTTCATTGGTTATTCCATATTTTGTACGTGCAACAACCGCTGCACTAAATGCATGTAAGATGTTGGTATTGTACTCATTGAGAATCATTTCTGCATCATCATAATATTGTTTAATCATCGTCCGATGAAATTCTTCTGATTCATATTTTGTTATATCGTGTAATAATGCCGCAATTTCCAACCATTCTAAATTGCAATTGAATTGTCGTCCAAATTTCAAGGCGATATCGCGAACGCCAAAGACATGATCAAGTCGGTGTGGTTTATGATCGTAAGCTACTTCCAAATCTGCAATAATCCGCTTGATCATATTAGTGCCTCACGAATATATGGCATTGTCTTTTGATGGACATGGGCAATGATTTTGGCGGGACCTATAATCGTAATAAATCCCAATCCCGGTAAAATCAAATCATGTTTTCCTGTAGGGATTTGTAGTTGATGCGGGATTAGAGCAAACGATTCCTCTTGTAGTGGATACTTTAATACGTCAAAACGTCTATTTTTATAAAGATCATCCGCGTTACTTAACTTTGTACGATGGATTTTTATCATCGGTGCAAAATAGCATATAAATGACGTCCATGGACCTTCAACAAAGTCAATCCTCGCAAATCCATTAATAAAAAGTGTTTGTTGTGGATTCAATTGAAAGCTCCGCGGTTTGATTTCCTTTTTTGGTGTAATTATTTTTAAGGATTCGGGTGATAAATAATTACCAATCTGATGATCATTATAGATTCCAGGAGTATCGATGATATAATTGTGGTCAAATGGAATCTTTATAACGTTTAGTGTTGTTCCCATATGTTCGCTTACCGTAATGATATCATTTGATGACGCGGCATAAGATTTTAGTAACGTGTTAATAAAAGTGGATTTTCCTACATTTGTGGCACCGACAACATAAATGTCGCGATTCCCTGATATGTTAGATATCGCTTCCATAACAGTGTCGATATTATGATATCTTTTTGCACTCATAATGAATATTTCTAATGGTCTTAAATTAGAGTCTGCTAAAATTTTACGTAAATGGTGCAATAGTTTACGCTCACTAACACTTTTCGGAAGCAAATCTCTCTTGTTCACTAATACAACACAATCATTATGATTGGTCAGTTTATTTATTTGAGGTATCAACGACCCTTCAATATCAAAGATATCAATAATCATTACGACCAAACTATCCGTTTCACCTATGTTCGAAATGATTTCATAAAAATCATCTTGAGTTACTTCAATTGGTAAGATTTCATTGTAGTGTTTCAACCGAAAACAACGACGACAAATGATGTCTTCGTCTGATTTAGCTAGTGCACTGCTTGGAATAAATCCTGGCTTTTTGGGATCGTGGCTTTGTAGGACACTACCACAACCGATACAATGTAATTCTTCCATGCTAAGTCCTTTCTGACAATTGTAATGATTGATAGATTGATGGATGTTTGTGTTGGATTCTTTGAAGCATTTTTGCTTCCAACTTACGATTCATTTTTGTATACCATTTTTCGGTTTTACGTTTTAACGGATTTACCAAAATACTGTACGAGCCAAAACGATTTGCCCCCCATATATCAGTCATCAATTGATCCCCGATAATGACAGTTTTATCTTTTGTCGCCCCATCCATACTACGTAGTGCTTTTTGAAATCCATATCTAAATGGTTTTTTCGCATTCGCAAAACCATCCACGTGTAATTCGTGACAAAAGGTGTTAATTCGTTCTGTGTGATTATTGGATAGTAATACGAGCGTAAACCCCATCTCTTGTAATTTGATGAATGTGTTTTTAATGGTTTCTGTTGGTTGTGATTCATCATACGAAATCAAGGTATTGTCAAGATCGGTTATGATGTAGCGGAATCCTTTATCGTATAACAATTGAAAATTAATATCAAAAAAGGAATGATGAAACTCATTCGGTATAAATCGTGTTGTTTTTAAGAGATATTGAATCATATCATTCGCCTCATTTCCTTCGTTATTATTATACTAAATAATAACTGCAATGTCTAAATTATTTACGATTTGGTACAATTAAACACCGAGCATCATACCCAATCAAATCCGTCCGGTTTGCTGTTTCCAAAGCTTCTTTTACAAGATAATAGTTTTTAGGATTGCGATATTGAATCAGTGCTCGTTGCATCGCTTTTTCATGTTTGGTTTTTGGGACATATATCGGTTCCATGGTTCGCGGATCCAAACCAGTATAGTACATTGCTGTTGACAATGTACCCGGTGTTGGATAGAAATCTTGGACTTGTTCAGGGTTATATCCCAAATCGCGAACATAACACGCTAGTTCAATTGCATCATGTAACGTACTTCCAGGATGACTACTCATTAGATATGGAACTAAATATTGTTCTTTGTTATAACGTTTATTTAGCTCATAGAATCGTTTTACAAAACGATCGTATAGGTCTCGTTGTGGTTTATTCATCACATCCAATACACGATCACTCACATGTTCTGGTGCAACTTTGAGTTGTCCTGAAACATGATGTTGAACCAACTCTTTGAAGAATGATTCATCATTATCATAAAGGACATAATCGTATCGTATACCACTACGAACAAACACTTTTTTAACATGGTTCAATTGACGAACTTCTCGGAGAATATCCAGATAGTTCTTATGAGATACCTCAAGCTGTGAACATGGTTTATCCGACAAACATTGTTTGTTCAAACAAACACCATGAGTGGTTTGTTTGGTACAAGCGATGTCATAAAAATTCGCTGTTGGTCCACCAATATCGTGTATATACCCTTTAAAGTCTTTGTCTGCAGTAATGATTTTCGCTTCATTAACAATGGATTCTTTTGAACGACTTTGGATTACTCGTCCTTGATGATAAGTTAGGGCACAAAAACTACATCCACCATAGCATCCACGATTGCTAATAATTGAAAACTTGACTTCATCAATTGCTGGTACATGACCAACAGCTTCATGCATGGGATGTACATCTCGTTCGAATGGTAGATCGTATACTTGATCCATCTCGGATTGAGTTAATGGTTCATGCGGTGGATTTTGTACGATATAATGATATCGATAGGCTTCCATTAATGGTCTTGCTGAAATCGAATCAATGTGTTGATATTTGATTGCAAAACTCTTGGCATATTCTTTTTTATCCGACAAAATTGCATCATAGGACGGTAGATTAACACGTTTCTGTGGAAGGTATGATTCTTTACTCGTTTTATAGACGGTTCCCCGTACAAAAATAATGTCACGAATCGCCAATCCACTATCGAGCGAATCAGCTACTTCGATAATGCTCTTCTCACTCATTCCATATAGTAACAAATCAGCTTTACTATCAATAAGAATACTTTTTCGGACACTATCTGACCAATAATCATAATGGGCAAAACGTCGCAAGCTGGCTTCAATACCACCAATTATTATGGGCGTGTGAGGAAATAATTTCCGCAATGTTTGTCCATACACAATCGTTGCATAATCGGGACGAAGACCCATTTTTCCTCCAGGGCTATAAGAATCTTTCTTCCGTCGCCTTTTAGACACCGAGTAATGATTCACCATCGAATCAATATTCCCACTGCTAACTAAAAAACCTAATCGTGGTGTGCCAAGTTGACTATAATCCTCGTCTGTTTGTGGTTGCGGTATCATTCCAACGGTATATCCATGACGTTCTAGCCATCGTGAAATAATCGCGGCACCAAATGATGGGTGATCAATATAGGCATCCCCACTAACAAAAACAAAATCCAATTGTTGGATTTCTCGATCGATTAGGTCTTGTTTGGATACTGGTAGAAACATTTTCTCACCACACAGTTTTTATAGATTTACGTAATGTCTTATAATCGGGACAAAGTTGTTCAAACAATTGATAAAAGGCATCTTGATGATGGGCATATGTCAGATGGGTTACTTCATGTAAAAACACATATTCCAAATACTCTTTTGGTAATCGTATTAGGTGTTGATTGATTGATATCCGTCGACGGTGTTTATTACAACTACCATACCGTGATGTCATCGACTTAACCGTAAAACGAACATTGGTTAAATCCACCAACGGATGTTGTTGAAACTTCTCAATTAATGTGGTTAATTCGCGCATCACAAGATCGATTTCAAGTTGGTTTTTTTTACGATCATGGTCAATACTATCATTACGATACAACAATTGATTACTATGATCAATCATAAACGTTTTGTTTTCAATGATTTGATACGAGTTACCCCAAATTGAATACGATGTGTTTTCCATATGTCTTTCTTGCATATTCTTGAATTTCTTGATGAACTTGTTTTGATTCTTCCGAATGTGTAACATAATGTCAGCATCGGTTTGAAACCGGGACTTTTTCACTTCAATATAACCGTCTTTGCGGAAGTAAAAATAGGTGTGTTTATTGTTAGTTTTTATTATATTTATTGGGATAACTACATTATCAAGCGTAATAGTTTTCACAATTTCTCCTGTAAATACTGTTGAATCACATGTGCAACCTTATCTGAGGATGAGACAAGGAATTGCTGAAAATCCTCTGCTTGTGAATCGTCCCCCAGTACATCGCTAATAGAACGCACAATAATGAATGGGACTTGGAATATCGATGCAGTATGAGCAATCGCACAAGCTTCCATTTCAATTGCAAATACGTTGTCATAAAGTTTGTTTATCTCTTGGACTTTATCCGTACTATACACAAACTGGTCACCCGAAGCTATTCGGCCAATTTTATATTCAAAATGAAGTTCCTTTAGAACCTTTTCAAATCCAACCGTTAATGATGGTTCAGCGAAAAATTCAGGTTCATGTCCCGGGACTTGTCCGTGAACATATTTACCAAAGTTTGTCACATCTACATCGTGATATAACACAGAAGAACTCAAAATAATATCACCGTGCTGGACCCCGTGTTGTCCACCAGCTACACCGACGTTTATAACAGCATCAACATGATAGTGATCGAGTAATAATGTTGTTGTTATCGCAGCATTTACTTTGCCAATACCGGCTTGCACAAGCACAACGCCTTGCTCATGGATGATTCCGGAGTAAAATATGCGACCTCTTAATGATGTGGTCGTCACATTTTCCATTTGCAGTTTGATAGCTGAAATTTCTTCACTCATTGCACCAATTATACCAATCATTGTCTAATCCCTCCTAAATGAAAATAAGAATGTCTACGACACTCTTATTGTACGTTAACGATTGTGACTTTAACGTCTCGTCCTGTTTCAGTTTTAACAATGACGGTGTCACCTTTTTTACTACCAATGATTCCTTTTCCAATTGGCGACTCATTTGAGATCCGTTTTTTCAATGGATCAGCTTCTAATGAACCTACCAACGTATATTCTTGTTCAGGCATATCGCCAACTTTTATCGTTACGGTTTTACCAATATTAACTAATTTAGAGCGATCTTTTTTGATGATCTCGTAATTTTTTAGAATCCCTTCAATCTCTTTGATTCGAGACTCAATTTGAGCTTGTTCGTCACGCGCTGCATCGTAATCAGCATTTTCACTCAAATCCCCTTGTGCGCGTGCTTCTTTTAATGCTTCAAGATTTCGTTTTCGATCAACCGTTTTTAACTTTTCTAGTTCTTCTTGTAAATCGATAACACCTTGTTCGGTTAATTTATATTTATTGTTTTCCATGTTTATTCCTCCATTATCTTAAAAATTATACTACACTTTGCTCGGATATGATAGATTTTATTTTTGTAATGATTAGATCCACTGCAACGTCGTGGTCTTTATCATTGGGAATTATCACATCTGCATATCGTTTCGTTGGTTTGACGAATGCAAAGTGCATCGGCTTTACAGTATTTAAATACTGTTTGATAACACTTTCCATTGAACGACCACGTTCCGCCATATCTCTCGTTAATCGTCGAATAAAGCGAAGGTCATCATCGGCTTCGACGAATAGTTTAATGTCGCATAATTCGCGAATTCGATTATCTTCCATAATTAAAATTCCTTCGAGAATTATGATTTCTGTCGGAACGATGGATTCTGTTTGATCGCTGCGGTTGTGATTTTCAAAATCATATGTAGGTTTGATAATTTGTTCGCCACGGATTAATTTTAACAAGTGCTTAAACATCAGATCGTTATCCAAGCTAAACGGATGATCATAGTTTACTTTTATCCGTTCTTCCATTGGCATGTCGGATTGATCTTTGTAGTAGTCATCATGTTTAATGACGGTTACGTTTTGGCGATCAAATCCTTGAATAATTTTTTCTACAACAGTTGTTTTTCCGGATGCACTTCCACCGGCAACAGCGATGATAACTGGTCTTTTCATAGTCTCGACTCCTTAACAAAAGGAGTTTGAAAACTCCTTTTCGTCAAATCTTAGCTGTTTCTACATTCATTATATTATAAAATACGTAAATTTCAATAAAATTATACTATAACTTGCGAATCATGTCATATGGATGAACCGGGAATGGAATCAACACTTTAACATGTTGCTTTGGATGGCGAGCCGCATCCAGTTCAGTACCATCCTCATCCCAGATAGTTTCGACCTTAAACTTAAGTTTTTCCATCGACGGACTAAAAACTTCCACTTCATCACCTGGAACAAATTTGTTGCGTTGTTCAACAGTTGCCATCAAGGTGTTCGGATTATAGTCAATAACAAGCCCAATAAACTCTTGTGTTGGTTGTTCACTACGAAGATTATATAGTTGTTCGTGAATGGTTGTCATTCCATCCATAAAGCCGTGGGATGATAAACGATTTTCCGCTTTTTTGATTTCTAGTAGGTATCGTGGCAAATCGACATCCATATCATCACAAATACTGTCAATTAAATGACGATAGGTGTGCACGACTGTAGCAATGTAATGGATTGATTTCATCCGTCCCTCGATTTTGAGACTATCAATACCGATATCAATCAAATCACTAATATGATGCACGGTTTGTAAATCCTTTGAACTCATGGAGAAGTACATATCATCATTCAATTTCGTATTTCCATCATAAAGGTCGTAATTCCAACGACAACTATGGGCACATCCACCACGATTTGCATCTCGGTCCGTCAGATTGTTTGACAAGGTGCAACGCCCAGAGTAACTAACACACATGCCACCGTGAATGAACACTTCTAAGTCACATGTGGTGTTTTCACGCATCACCCGAAGCTCATCTTTAGATAACTCACGAGCTAACACGACGCGTTTCACACCTTCTGATTGCCAGAAGTTTACGCTGTAGTGGTTTGTCAATGACATCTGTGTTGAGATGTGAACCTCGAGATTGGTGTGTTTTTTTGCCGTATCAATAACAACTGGAGAAGCGCAAATAATTGCATCTACACCAACACGTTCCAACTCGATAAGATAGTCATCAAGCCCATCAATATTATCGTTGTGAGGAATGATGTTGGTTGTGACATATATTTTTTTCCCGTGTTTATGAGCGAACTCACAAGCCTCTTTGATCTCTTGGATCCCAAAATTGGAAGCACGGGCTCGTAAACTAAATTGTTTCCCACCAATAAAGACAGCATCCGCACCATACATAATGGCGATTTTCAGTTTTTCCAAATCCCCAGCAGGGGCAAGTAGTTCTGGTTTTTTCATTCGTCACTACCACCTTTCTCGTAGGTGGTTTTTTTATGTAAGAAGCCGGTATCATGATCATCTTGATACTGTTTAGCAAATTGTTTTGCTTTCTTAGAATTGGGATGATCTAGCAAGAACCGATAGTGTTGAATCGTTTCTTTAATATATGCTGTATCCTTAAAAATACCATCAATAATAAAGACATCAACCAAGTCCTTCAATGCATCTATTTCTTCATATGAGGCCATGACTTTATCTCGAAAGATATGTGTTCCATGATCGTCTTGAAAAATCGGATAGGATTCCTCTCGGATCTCTTCAACTAGACGTAAATTACGGTTTTCAATATATTGTCGATGGTCTTCTTGATTATATTTAAAATAGTTTTCGATTAAAGGACGCCGAGATTGGAACATGTTTAAATGGCCATGCCCTATCAATGACAGTTCAATGGTAGACTGCTCGTGAAATGCACGCATGTCTTCCAATGGAATTTCTTTGGCAATGGTGATTCCTTTGATTCCTTTGCGCTGCCAAAATATGGCATCATAATAGTTTGTATTAAGGGTTTCTGGATTGTAAATTAATTTCTCCTCAAAATGGTGTTCACGAGCAATTTGAAGGACTGCAATGTCTCCAAAAATTATCCCGTCAACATCAAGATCCATAAGAAAACTAAGATGCAGTTTTAGTTCTTCTAGATCCTTGTTGTGAACAATCATATTCACCTGGATATAGAGTTCTTTGTTTTGATTCTTTGTTATCTCACGAATTTCCCGCAACTCAATGTTTGAGAATGAAGTTGTCAATCGATTCGCAAAGTGGCCATTACCTGCGATGATAATGTCCGCTCCAGCCTCAAGCAAAGCGGGAACACTTGCGACGTTAAAGGGGGTAACTGCTAATTTCATTGAATCACTCCTTTTTGATACTGACACTCATACCATCACCAAGTTCGTATATGACGGTGTCAAACTGCTCTTGTTCAATTAGAAAATGATTGAAATCATCGATTTTTTCTACCAAACGTATTAAATTACGACTTTTACCGGTTGTATCGCCGTGAACTAAGCCATGAAATAACAGATTATCGGTGACAATTACTCCACCCACCGGTAGCAAGTTTTGAAACTTGCTGAAGAACCGCGCTGATTGTGCTTTTGCACCATCGATAAAGATTACATCGACAGAGGGAAGCGTTGTTTCATCGATCTCTAATGCATCGGCTTCAATAATGGTTATTTGGTTCTCTAAACCTGCATGCTTGATGTTTCGTTTCGCTTGTTCTACCATGTCTGCTTCACGCTCAATGGTCCACACCTGTACATCGTTTTTCAACGCCATTGCAATCGCACTATAACCGATAGCACTACCGATTTCCAAGACTTTCTTCGCCTGTTTTAATTGTAATATTTGGTGTAAGAAACGAATTCCATCTTCGGTTATTATCGGTATATCATGTTCATTTGCGTACGTGCGTAAAAAAACCAATATTGGGTTGGTTTCTTTTGGATTTAGTTTTGTTACATAAGGAATCGACAAGGACTTATTCCTCGTCCTCTGTGAAAAAGGAATCAATCACTTCTTGAATCATGTCATATTCCTCATCGGTTTCAAGTTCGAGTAGTGTCCCACCCATATCATCAGTCTCTTCGTAACGTGCAGCGAGAACTTCATCGGTTTCTCCTAGTTCTTTGTAGACAACATAGTTGATGTTGGTTTCAGTACTGGTGAACGTCAATATAATTTCATATTCCACTTCGTTCCCTTGTTCATCTTGTATAAACAATCGTTTATCATCCATTTTATTCCTACTTTCTACGATCGAGATACCCTTGCAAAATAATCGTTGCTGCCATGGTATCGATCGTTTGTTTTCGTTTTTTTCGTTGCAGTTTTTGTTCCTTCATCATCGAGGAAGCCATCTTTGACGTTAATCGTTCATCCCATAAGATGATTGGTATATCAAGTTCATCCTCTAATAGCTTTTTGAATCGCTCACTAATCTGCCCCTGTTCACCCACAGAACCATCCATATTTTTTGGGTATCCCAAAACAATCTCTGTGATGTGACTCTCCTCGACAAATTGCACAATATAGTTTTTTGCAGCTGGAAAATCACGGTCGTCAAAACGGTACGTTTCAACTGGTCGTGCTAAAAATCCAAGTTTATCACTAATCGCAATTCCAATCGTACGATTTCCTAAATCAAGACCCAATACTTTCATTGAATCAACTCTTTCACGGCATGTAGGGCGTCATCCACTTTTGTGATATCCTTCCCCCCAGCTTGTGCCATATCGGGTCGACCACCACCATTTCCACCACAGATGACTGCAGCCTGTTTGGCAATTTGACCAGCATGTAGTTTCTTATTCTGGCTCTTTGCAATAAAGGTTACTTTGTCACCAGTGATATTGGCAATGAAGACAAATCCTCCCGTGAGATGATCCATCAGAGAATCGGCAAGTGGACGCAGGCTATTCTTATCGATATCCTGGGTTTTAATCACTAGTGTATTACCAACTTTCTGAGCGAGATACTGATCGGTATTTTCCATCGTTTGCTGTTTCGATAATTCTTGATACTTTTTATCTAAATCCCGTACTATTTGACCAAGTTCTGCAAACTCGTTACGTTTATTAATAACATCTTGATAACTGCCAATAATCGTACTATTTCGTTTGAACTCAAACGATAACTCGATTCCTTTTCCATGTGCTTCCTCAACAATTTTGTGTGCTTTTTCTTCGAGTTTATCCATTTCTTTATGGAAGCCTACAAACTGTTGCCGAATATTGTCAATTGATGCATTCGCATGACCGCTAATCCGATAGATACCGGATCCTTTGCTTTCGATTGATGCAATTGCAAACTTCTCGATATCACCGGTATTTTCAACATGTGTTCCACCGCACAAATCAATTGTCGTTCCCATGTTGACCACACGAACTTTATCACTGTATTTTTCGCCAAATTCAGCAATTGCTCCCATGTTTTTTGCATCCTCAATGGTTTGCTCAGAAATATCGACATCCTTGGCTTCTTGAATGTGTTGATTAACGATACGTTCGATTTCAAGTAATGTGTCATCGTCTAGATTATCATAGTTATTGAAGTCAAAACGCATGGCTTCACTACTTACATTTGAACCTTGCTGGCTAACGTGACTTCCAACTACTTCACGCAATGCAGCAAACAATAAGTGTGTGGCGGAATGATTGTACATCGTTAACCGTCTGGTTTCTTCATCAACGATTGCTGTAATCGGATCACCATCACGAAGATCATGATGATCTAACAAATGAATAAATTGTCCATTTGGTAGTTTTTGGACATCCTGTACGACGTATTCTTGATCATCGGTACGAAGTACCCCTTGATCGGCCACTTGGCCACCACTTTCTGCATAGAATGGAGTTTGTGCTAACACAACTCCCTCTTCAAACGCTTTAAGGACGGTTGTTTCTTCTCTTAGGTGGTGATATCCTGTAAATTCATCTTGCTCTTTAAAATTAATGAATGCTTCGTTTTGATGGTTCATTGAAACGAGATTCTTACGCGCACTACGTGCCCGTTCTTTTTGTTTGTTCATTTCATGATGGAATCCATCCACATCCACACTAAACCCAGCTTCTTCTGCCATTTCCATTGTCAATTCAAGTGGAAATCCATACGTGTCATATAACGTAAAAGCTTGTTCTCCAGATAAGGTTTTTGATGCGTTTGTCGTGATAATTTCGTCGAGAATTTTCTCCCCTTGAGACAATGTTTCAAAGAATTTTTCTTCTTCCAAACGAATAACTTTCTGAACCAATTGTTTTTGGTCTGTTAAGTATGTATAGAAGTCCCCCATTGCTGCAATTACATCATCCACCAACTCAAACAAGAATGGGTGATTTATTCCAAGGGATTTTCCGTGCTTGATTGCGCGACGCAATAGACGACGAAGAACATATCCTCGACCTTCATTGGACAAGACTGCGCCATCACTCACCGCAAAGGTTACCGTACGGACATGATCGGCGATGACTTTGTAGGACATTTGACCATTATATGGTTGGTTTGCATACCGTTCAATCCCATGAATAATGGTCATAAACGTATCGGTTTCAAAATTGGTTGGGACATCTTGAATGACACACGCCATTCGTTCAAGCCCCATTCCGGTATCAATATTTTTAGAAGGTAACTCGGGATACTCATCGCGTGATAAACCATTCTTTGCATTGAACTGAGAAAATACAATATTCCAGATTTCAATGAATCGATCGTTTTCAATATCATGCTCAACAAGCGATAAATCAAATGGCCCGTATGCTTCACCACGGTCGTAAAAGATCTCTGTATCAGGCCCACATGGTCCTTCACCAATTTCCCAGAAATTATGCTCACAACGAATTAAATGATCTTCTGCAATTCCTGCTTTCACCCACGCATCATATGTATCCTGATCATCGGGATAGACGGTAATATAGATGTTCTCTTGTGCAAAACCATACCATGCATCATCAAATAATAATTCGTATGCCCACGGAATGATTTCATCTCGGAAGTAATCCCCGATGCTAAAATTTCCAAGCATTTCAAAAAAGGTTTGATGCCGTGCTGTTTTGCCAACATTGTCAATATCATTGGTACGAATACATTTCTGAGCATTCACAATCCGTGGATTACTAGGAATGACACGACCATCAAAATATTTTTTTAGTGGTGCGACGCCTGCATTAATCCATAATAATGTTGGATCGTTATTAGGTATTAAACTAGCACTTTCTTCTACTTTGTGATGTTTGTCTTTAAAGAAATCCAGCCACATTTGGCGAATTTCATTGGTTGTTTGCTGTTTCATCGTAAATCACTCCTTATTCAAAAAAAAGTCCATCCTTATTCAAAGGACGAACATTATATCCGTGGTACCACCTTAATTTCTACTATTGTAGACACTCAACTCTTTAACGCAGAGATACGGGTTGGTTTAGAACCTCTTGGAAGTAGCTTCTAGAATCGTCATCGTTCGTTTGCACCGTCCACGAACTCTCTAAAGATGTTAAACTCTATACTCGGCTTCCGCATTGATTTCATTTGTATTATACACAATCTATACTCAAATAGCAAATGGTTTATCTCCTTTTTATAGCCATACTTATTCTTTTTCTTCGTCCATAAAATCATAGGGAGATAACGTTCCTAAACTCTCTCCAAAGGTATCAAATGGTAAATCCAAATGGCGAATATCTAGCGAGGATATGTCCTTCGTCGTAACCTCTTCTTTCGTTAATACCACAGCAACAATATCATCCTTGAGTGTACTTTGGCGTTCCTCTTCAATTCGTGTAACACCATATTCAAATGCACGGATATCACCCATCACAATCAGCTTTTCTTTCGCCCGGGTAATTCCAGTATACAACAACTTTCGTTTTAACATAATCGAATAGGTTTTAAATACTGGCATAATCACAACTTTATATTCACTACCTTGAGACTTATGAATGCTCATCGCATACGCATGTTTCAAATTAATCAAATCACCTTTTTTATAAACCACTTCATTACCAAAGAAATCAACAACGACTTGATCCTCACTAGTGATTCCTACAACAATTCCTTGATCGCCATTCATAATCTGGTCTTCGATTTGATTCGTTAACTGAATTACTTTATCCCCAATCTTAAAAATACGATCCCCGTGTTCCAAGGTATTTTCATTGTTGGTATTAAACTGCTCTTGAATCGTTTTATTTACATAATCGATTCCCGTTGAACCCTTATACATTGGAATCAGAATTTGAATATCTTCAATTAAATCATACCCTTGATTTTGAAGATAGGTTACACTACTTATCAAGCGATTGGTAAAATTTGGTACTTGTTCACTAACGAACATCCGATCATCAAATACATCGTTCATGTCACGGGGAATTCGTCCATGATTGACATCATATGCAAGGTCAATAATTTTAGACGATTCTGCTTGACGATGAATCGTATTTAATTTGACGTAATCAACCATATCTGTATCGATTAAATCTTTTAGAACTTGTCCTGGACCAACACTTGGTAGTTGGTCTTCATCGCCAACGATAATAATTTTGGTATCATCGGGAATCGATTGTAATAACTGTGATGCCAAAAAGACATCAATCATCGATGCTTCATCGATGATGATGACATCCGCATCAACAAGATTTTCTTTATTATGAATAAATTTCCCGTCAAATCCATACCCCAAAAATCGATGAATTGTTTCGGCATAGATGTTGGTTGCCTCATTCATTCGTTTTGCCGCTCGACCAGTTGGCGCAATCAATTTAATCTCAAACAATGGATCATTGTATGTAATTGGGATTTGATGATATTTCGCATATACAAAAACAATGGCATTGATAACGGTTGTTTTACCCGTCCCTGGTCCCCCAGTTAGTATAAAGAGATTACTACTAATGGCTTTATGAATGGCTTGTTTCTGCAACGTAGTAAATACAATATCATCACGAGATTCAAACAGTTTTATCAGGTTATCAATCGTTTTTTTATCAACCTCATCCTCATCTTGACTTATGGCTTGTTTTACACGTGAGATAATTTGTGATTCTGCATATTGAATGCTACCTAGTTTTATAACATCATCATCGATATATAGTATCTTCTCATCTATCAGTTCTTGGAGGTAGGTTTCAATTATTTCCCGTTCGACTAAAAATTGGCGTTTATTGAGCGCAGAATCCAGGTAGTCTAACAACTGATCTTTGTATAAGAATGTATGACCATAATTGATGCCCATCAATTGATACAAATACATGATCATGGCTTTAATACGGAGGGGATGATCGTCCTCAAAGCCTAGGCTTTTGGCAATGATATCCGCACGTTCAAAGCCAATCCCTTCAATATCATAAATCAGTTGATAGGGATTTTGTTGGATGATTGCGATTGTCTCATTTTGATAAAACTGAAAAATCTTTATCGCCATTTTTGGTGTAATACCATATCCATACAGTTGAATTAGTGTATGTTCTGCCGCTTTATTGTCGATTAATCCCTGGTGAATGACATCTATCAACTTAGATGATAATTTTGGGACACCTTCCAAGACATTTTTATCATCCAATACTTGTTGAATTGTATCTTTACCAAGGTGATTGACAATTCGTTCCGCGGTTTTAATTCCAACCCCTTTAAAAAGGTCACTCGATAGGTATTCAATTAAACCAGGAATCGAGGTATCCGATAGTTTCTCATAGTTTTTAACAACGTATTGTAGTCCATATTTACTATGTTCTTTGAATGTTCCGAAGAACTTAATTTCTTCCCCGCGCATTGGTACCGGAAAATATCCTGTTACTGTAACATAGTCGGTATCATCAAAAACAAACAAGTTTAATTGTTCGGAACTATCGGTTACTTTGATTTTAATAATCGTATACGAGTTTTCCTCACTATGGAAGATGATCGCCTTTACGATTCCTTGGATGTATTCCATAAAAATCACCGTCTTTATTATATCACAAATCGCTGATATCAATATTGAAAAATAGTCATAATTATTAGACTTGTTTCACGGTTCAATTAAAAAAAAGACTTGCTTCAGCAAGTCTTATAAAGAACTAGTCTTTTAAGTTTTCAGCTAAGAATTTCATGGTGCGAATCATTTGAGCCGTATAACTCATTTCATTGTCGTACCATGTTAATACTTTAACTAGTTGTTTCCCATCAACCGTCATAACTTTGGTCATGTTTGCATCAAACAATGTACCAAATGTCATTCCGATTGTATCGCTGGAAACGATTGGATCTTCAGTATAACCAAGAGACTCATTTGCAGCAGCTTTGACAGCAGCATTGATTTCTTCTTTGGTTGTTTCTTTTTCGAGTTCAACAACTAAGTCGACACAAGATCCTGTTGGCGTTGGAACACGCAACGCGATTCCATCTAATTTTCCATTCAATTGTGGTAATACTTTACCAACAGCTACTGCTGCACCGGTACTTGTTGGTACGATGTTCGCAGCTGCAGCGCGTCCACGACGTGCAAAAATTCCTTTTTTGTGAGGTGCATCCAATGTGTTTTGGTCATTGGTGTACGCATGCACGGTTGTCATGAATCCTTTTACAACACCAAAATTGTCATCCAATACTTGAGCGATTGGTGCCAAGCAGTTTGTCGTACAAGAAGCTCCACTTACAACGGTTTCTGTTCCGTCTAAGATGTCATGGTTAACGTTAAATACAACGGTTTTTAAATCGCCTTTTGCAGGTGCACTGATAACGACTTTTTTCGCTCCAGCTTTAATGTGTTTTTCAGCTTTGTCTTTTGTCGTAAAGAATCCAGTACATTCTAAGACAACTTCAACGCCTAAGTCTCCCCATGGAAGGTTCTCAGGATCTGGTTGTGCATAGACTTTAACGGGTTTCCCTTCAACAACGATAGAATCTCCATCAACATGGATGCTGTCTGACTTGTAACGACCTTGAGCAGTATCATATTTTAGTAAGTATGCAAGGGTTTCTGCATCTGTTAAATCGTTTAATGCAACGATTTCAAAATCTGGATCTTCGTTCATTAATCGGAAAGCTAAGCGACCAATACGACCAAATCCATTAATAGCAACTTTAATAGCCATTTATAAAATTCCTCCTAATTTTTTTTAATTCCACATATATTATAAATCGTTTAGTTAAAAATTACAACCAATTGGGCTCCTCGTAAACGCTTTCTTTTTTAGGAATACAAAAAGGCTAACCATTCAGTTAACCTAGTTTTGATGTACTCCACTTCGTTCTTTATCACGCAATTCTTCAAAGTAGATATTTAGTGCATTTTTATAATCACAATCATCGCCTTTATCACAGGTTGTACACATAATTATTTCCCGTAAACGGCGGGGAATAAAGGTACGGATCTCATCTTCGTTGTAACCAACTTGCATTTTTTGATCCTCGATAATGATAGGCCGACGTAATACACTCGGATTATTAATAATAAAGTTTGTAAGTTCACTCATTGTCATGTCGTCGATATCAAGATTCTGTTCTTGGAATACTTTCGAACGCGTCGAAATAATATCTTCAAATCCACTATCTGTATTTCGTAACATAGCAACAATGTCGTCTCTTGTTAATTGAATATTGAAAATATTTTTTTCACGATATTCAATACGGTGATCTTCAAACCATTTTTTTGCTTTTCTACAAGAAGAGCAACTTGGAGTAGTATAAATAGTAATCATGTTGTATCACCTCTTTTTTATAATTTTTATAAGAAACCAACCTTGCACTCTTATTATAACACACTATAAATAAGTTGCAATACTAAATATATCTTTTGGTAGCGTTTTCTTTTTTATAATTTCCAATTATGGTATAATATAGAAAGTTGTAAGGAGGAATTACACATGAAATGGAAATTAGAGAACTTATATAAGACCTTAGAAGAGTGGCAAAAAGAGTACGATCATGTCGAACAATTAATCGACACACTTGCCTCCTACCAAGGAAAACTACATGAATTTAAAACCTTCAAAGAATACTATACGTATCAGAAGGAACTCGGTACGAAATTAATCAAAGTCTATCAATATGCAGCACTAAAATCAGACCTAAACAAGAAAGTCACAGAAAACGCCGCAAGAGTTCAAAAAATGCAATTTTTACTAAGTAAATTACGTCAAAAAACCGCGTTTGAATCACCGGAATTACTTGGGATTGGTAAAGATACTATCGATTCGTTTATTGAACAAGATGAAACATTGCATGAATACAAATTCTCCATTGAGAAACTATTCCGCAACCAAGAACATGTACTTGATCAAAAAAGTGAATCCATCATCGCCAACTTTAGTCAGTTAACCAGTAAAGGTAGTGAAGTGTATACAGCACTAAGCATTGCTGATAACGAACCGAAGGAAGTAGAACTTGAAGATGGTGAGAAGGTTGTGATTACCAGCGGAAACTACCGCAGCTACCTCGCGGATCTGAAATCGCCAGAAGATCGACGCAAAGTCTTTGAAGCGATTTTCAGCCAATACAAAGATCACAAAAACTCCTATGCTCAAATTTACAACACGATTCTCCAAAGCAATATTGCACGGATGAAAAACCGCAACTATTCTTCCAGTTTGGAATCGTATCTATTTGGTAATAACATCCCTCTAGATGTCTACCACAATTTAGTCGAAGTTGCTACGTCCAACACCGACCCCATCAAACGATATTACAATCTTCGCAAAGATTACTTAGGTCTAGAGAAACATCATACATATGATCGCTTCATGCCACTTGCTTCAAGCAACTCCAAGTTCACGTATGAAGAAGCAAAAGACATCTTCTTTAAATCTATTAACCACCTGGATCAAGAGTTTATTGACAAAGCAAAATCTGCACTCGAAGATGGCTATGTCGATGTATACGAACAAGATGGAAAACAAACCGGAGCCTACAGCTGGGGTGCAGTAAACGAACATCCTTTCATTTTGCTAAACTACGATGATACCTTGAATTATGTATTCACAGTTGCCCACGAAGCCGGACACTCGATGCATTCTCAATTTTCCAGTGAGAATCAACCTGTTGCAACCCAAAACTATACCATTTTCGTCGCAGAAATTGCATCAACATTTAACGAACACAATCTTCTAGATTATTTCATTCAAAACAGTAATACGACAAAAGAAGATAAAATCATGCTGTTGCAACAATCCATCGATGATATTCTCGGTACTTTCTACCGCCAAACCTTGTTTGCTGCATACGAACTAAAAGCACATGAGTTAGCGGAACAAGGAACCCCAATTACACACGAAGCATTATCGCAAATCATGGTTGATTTATACAAACAGTACTATGATATCGATATTACCGAAGAAAACGGGAAAGAATATGTTTGGGCATACATCCCCCACTTGTTCCATACACCGTTTTACGTCTATCAATATGCAACCAGCTTTGCAGCGTCACTAAAATTATATGAACTCGTCAAAGAGGATCCAACGAATATCAAACACCACATCGAACTACTAAAATCCGGTGGTAATGATTATCCTGTTATGCAAGTTCAAAAAGCTGGCGTTGATTTAACAACCAAAGATCCGTTCTTTGCCGTTGTAAACCGCTTAAACAGTTTATTGGATGAATTAGAGGTTGCATTGAAGGAATAATTGTTGTATCATAAAAGCAATCAACACAACGACTGGACAGAGTACGATACACCCCTTGTATACCTAGCGAGTTTGGAATGGTGAAAGCCAAACAATACAACGTATCGGAATGGACCCATGAGTGGTACTAATCCTACCCGTTAACCAGCGTTAATGGTACCAAGTGCTAGAGTACTCTAGAACAAAGGTGGCACCACGGACTTACAAGTTCGTCCTTTACCAAGGACGAACTTTTTTATTTTATAAGGAGGACTATTAATATGAAACGAATACTCTCGGGAATCCAACCGACTGGATCCCTTAATATCGGAACATATCTTGGAAGTGTGAAAAACTTTGTAAAACTACAAGATGAGTTGCCGGACTATGAATTTTTCATTTTTATCGCTGATTTACACGCAATCACGGTATACAAAGACAAACAGGAGTTACGCAAACTGATTCGTGAACTCGCCGCACTATACATTGCTTGCGGATTACGTCCCGAACGCGTGAACCTTTTCATTCAATCTGAAGTTCCCGCTCATGCGCAAATGGCATATTTACTTCAATGCAATGCCTACATTGGTGAACTCGAACGAATGACACAGTACAAAGACAAAAGCAAAAAACAAGAAACTGGTGTCACCGTTGGATTATTCACTTATCCGACATTAATGGCAGCCGATATTTTGCTGTACGATCCGGATTTTGTTCCGGTCGGACGCGATCAGAAACAACATCTAGAACTAACTCGCGACATCGCTCAACGTGTCAACAACAAATACAACGATATCTTTACCGTACCCGAACCACTCATTGCCGAAGTTGGTGCAAAAATAAACAGTCTCACCGATCCAACCGCAAAAATGAGCAAATCCGATGCCAATGAAAAATCCCGAATCAATTTACTCGATCCGGAACACATCATTAAAAAACGAATTCGTTCAGCTGTTACCGATTCCCTTGGAACGATTACGTACGATCCCGAAAAACGACCTGGTATATCAAATCTTATGACGATTTACTCATTGATTGGCAATAAATCATTTGACGAAATCGAAGCGATGTATGCTGACAAAGGGTACAAGGAATTCAAAGATGACTTAGGAGAACTTATCTATCAAGAATTAAAACCGATTCAAGACAGATACAACGAACTCATCAATTCCAAGGAACTAGATGACATCTTTGACAAAGGTCGAGATGCTGCATACAAAGTATCTCAAAAGAAACTCTTCAAGTTAATGAACCGCATTGGTTTAGGACGCAAACGCTAAAAAAGAAGGAAGGTATGCTATGAACAACTATGAATTCGCTCAATTCATCGATCAACTACGACTATCTCGCAACATGTCACGTGAAGACCTTGTTGAAGGAATCATCTCCCTTAGACACTACTACCGATTCATAAAAGGAGAAACAACTATCAATAGTAATGTTCTAATTCAGTTCTTAGAGAGATTAGAACTATCAGAAACCCAACTATTTGGTAATTTTTACTCAGCGTCTGATGAACTATATAAAAAATTAATAGAGATTTACAGAAAAGTATATGTAGATGATCTGAAAATAGCATATGAATTATTCAGTTCTATTGAAAAAACAGATCTTGACAATGAGACAAATAAAAAATTCTATGAATTTGTTAACTTACTTCTATCCGTAAAACAAGATAGATTAACCTACAATGAGGCTTCGACACAACTTATACTTTTGATTGATTATCCAAATGTTCTTAAAAAAGATGTACTTACATTTGTTGAAAAATCGGCTTTGATTTATTTAGTAAACTACCTTACTTTACAAAAAGATTATAGAATAGCCAATTTTTTCTACAAAATTGTGCAGAATGAAATAAATAATGGATCTAATACCGATAATACAACAATTCCTTTTCGAATCATAACTGCAAAATGTCTAGGAATCGTCGATGAGCACGAAAAAGCACTAAATCTTTTACAATCAGCACAAAATACTTTCATAGTCTCTGATAATTTTTTGCCTATGATAAATTTATTTTATTACAAAGCCGTTGCTGAAAAGAAGCTATATGATGATTACAGATATAGAACATCTCTCCAAAAAATGTTTGCTCTGCTAAACATTTCTGATAACTATAGTATAAAAGAAGGCTACAAAAAAACAATTTACAAGACGTTTGAATTGCTTGAGCAAGACTTAGTTGAATTCAAATAAAAAAGAGACATCGTCTCTTTTTTAATTCGAAAACTTAAACATAAACTCTTTAATAAGTCTCTGTGTTTTATGATGGGAATCTAAATTTATTACCCAACGATTTTCTTCTATGGCATTAATATTTTCTTCATACCACTCATTAAGTTTTTGGATCATAATTTGTATCATTGAATAATCTTCATTTACCATGGCATTTTTAAGTTTATTTAAGTAGCTCATTACGTATGGATCACATGAATATTGTTTAATGGTACCTAACATTCCATCATATTCTATTGTAAGTTCTTGCAAAGCTGTCATATTAAAAACCTCCTATTTGTTTAAAATTTTGCATAATAAAAAACAAAAAACTGTAGTTTATACGTTCTTAATCAATAGTTTTTCATTTTTTTGTTAGTAATGCGTCTATGAAAATTTACTAAACTGTTGTAGAATGAAATAGTATAATATTTTTAGTATCTGATTGGAAGCAATTCAGTTACATCATCTACATATTCATCTCCAGCATCAGAAAATACATTGACTCCCCCACCAGATGTTATAATAGCTGCTAAAACTAATAAGATTGCGATTGCTTTTTTCATATTATATCAACTCCTTGCTTATATTCTATAAGATGTTATTTGATAAATAAAGTTCATATATGACCCATTAGGAGGTGTTTTTCAAATGTCTACAAATGCACGTGAGTTTGGTCTATTTATTGATGGCTTAAGATTAGACCGAAACATGTCTAGAGAAGACCTCTGTGATGGAATCATTTCTCTAAGTCAATACAAAAGGTATTTAAGAGGAGACACCTCAATACCAAATGATATATTAGTTCAAATAGCTGATCGATTGAACTACAGTATTAGTGATTTACATCTACTTTTCCTTAAAAAATCTGATAGTCAACTTGAACAAATAAACAACATCTTTAATCTAATAAAACAAAGAAAGTTCGATGATGCATACAAGTTGGCTAAAGATATAAGAGAAGCAATTTTCGTGTCAAAGTACAATAAACTATTCTTTGATTTTTGTATGTTATTTATCCAGCACAATCTTAATATGGTTTCCGATGTACATGTTCTTGAATTGTATTCAAAAATGATAAATTATCCAGAATGTCAGAATAATGAATCTTTTAATATCATTGAACTAAACATTCTATTTCAAATGATTTTAATCAGTTCAAAAATTGATAATTATGAACCTGCTGAGTTAATGTATAAAATGTTAACAGAATCACAATATAATCTACCTCTAGGTCAGGATACCACACTATTACCCAGTATTTATCTTGTTTTAGGGCAGATTCTTGGACGACAACAAAAATTCAAAAGAACAATAGAAATCACCAATCAAGGAATTGAGTTTTGTCTCAATAATGAAATCTCGTTTGCCTTGTCTTCTCTCTTTCTAATCAATGCGTATGCAAAATGGGATACTGAAGATAAGATTGGGGCAATTGAATCTGCGAAAAAAGCACTTTTACAGTTATACATTGAGGGGAAAAGTAAAAAATTGGATGATTACAAAAAATCCATAGAAAATAAGTTCAATATGAACTTTGAAGATGTAATAGACTTATAGATAATAAAAAGCGCAAAAAATTGCGCTTTTTTTGTGTTTGAAATAATTACATATGATCCGTGTAAACACATCCAGGCAACTGCAAGTATCCCCCACTTGTATATTGTGTAATGTTACATATTAATTGTGTTTATAAGTTTTGTGATTTCTTGCATCGCTTCAAGTTCGTCTTCTCCCGTAATATGGATACTAACTAATGAGCCTCTTGTAACACCAAGGCTCAGTACTCCCATAATCGATTTCAAGTCTGTTGTTACCCCATTAAAGGTAAGGGAAATAGTTGATTTAAATTGATTGGCTTTTTGAACAAGATTTGTTGCGGGTCGGGCATGAATACCTTGTTCATTTGTAATGATAAAATCTCGATGCATACGATCACATCCTTTTTATAGTTTTGGACAGTTGTTCAAATAATAGCCGGTTATCCTCTGGAGTACCATCGATATAAAACTTAATTACATCACCAACAATACTGATCCCTTTTGCTCCGGCTTCTTGAAGTTGATTGGGATCGACAATGTCTATATCATCAAACTTGATAACAATTTTATTGCGTGTAAAATCTATTGACATAACATTGTATTTTGAAAGGATATCCGTAAATGCATTGATATCCATTGGTTGTTTTTTGGGGGTCTTTGATCGTATTGCTAATACCGTAAAAATCAATATAGCTAATACAACGACTATACCACCTACATAGTAGTACCACATAATACTCACCTCTTGAAATATTTTACCACATTCCGTTTCATTTTGAAACATTATTCAGTATAATAAACATAGTATGAGGTACTTCAATGAGGTGATGAAATGAAGGTAATTATAGCAAACACTCAGAAGGAATTGGTTGAACACTTTATGATACGTGGGCAAGTATTCATCATTGAGCAAGAGATTGATTGGGCAATTGAATTTGATGGATTGGATCATGAATGTGTCTTATTTAATGCATATATTGATGACACCATTGTTGGGGCTGCACGGTTATATCATAACAAAGTAGGTCGCGTAGCAACGTTGAAACAATACCGGAAACACGGTGTTGGGACGGCATTGATGGATGCGATAGAGTCGTATGCTAAAACAAAGGGTATTAACACCCTAGTTTTAAATGCACAGTTATATATTAAAGATTTTTACGATCATCTTGGGTACATCGCTGAAGGCGATATTTTTCAGGAAGCCGAGATAGATCACATTAGAATGATTAAGAAATTGTCTTAGCATAGTTATACAAAAACAATTTTGTGTGAAGTGAACCCCATATAGTGGATACTAAAAAAAACACCTTAATACTATACCAATAGTATGGAGGTGTTTTTATTATAATGTATTAATAATAAGAACTGTAGCGAGAGTAAAATATACACTGATAGCGAGAATATCGACAACCATTGTTACAAATGGTCCACTAGCAACAGCCGGATCAACTTTAAATGAGTTAATGACAATTGGGATTAACGCTCCAGCAAATGTCGATACTGTGAGACTCACCATGATAGCTAAACTAACAGCTTGTGTTATGGAGAATGCATTGGCGTTTTGTGAAATCGCCAAGAAACCATAGGTCACGGCAAACAATATAACACCTATAATTACACCATTTAGTAAACCGGTACCGAGTTCCCGTAGTAAATGACGCCCAATTTCGTTTTTTGAATCAAACTCATTATTATTAAGTCCTCGTACAGTTACAGCAAGAGCTTGCGTTCCGGTGTTCCCAGCCATCCCCAAGATCATCGGCATAAATAAAGCTATTGTCGGTACGGCAGCTAACGTAGTTTCAAACTGGGCAATGATGGTTGATGTAGCGAAACCCAATATACTTAAGACAAGTAACCAAGGCAATCGCTTCTTAGCACTCATCCAAATCGTTTCATTTTCACTATCGATATCAACGTCACTAACAGCTGCTAGACGCGAATAGTCTTCAACTGCTTCTTCGTCGATGACATCAACGATATCATCAATTGTGATGATTCCTAACATTCTCGATAGTTTATCAACAACCGGTAAAGATGTAAAGTCATAGTCTTTAAATATGGCTGCAACTTCCTCTTGGTCCATCGTCGATGGTACACTGATAATCCGTGCATTCATAATATCTTTTATGACTTGTCCTTTTCGTGCAAGAATGATTTCACGCAAGGATAGTGTTCCAACTAAAACATTTTTACTATCCGTTACATAAAGTGTACTAATTGTCTCTGCATCGACAGCTTGAGCGATCAGTTTTTTCATTGCTTGTTCCACGGAGTCTTCCATATCGATTTCGATATATTCCGTAGTCATGATCGATCCCGCGGTATCTTCTTGATACTTTAGAAGAGATCGGATTTTAGACTGGTTATCTTGTGTCATCAGTTTCAAATAAGCAGCACGATCTTCCTCAGGTAAGGCTTGCATAACATCAACGGCATCATCAATATCCAGGTCTTGAATAATATTGACAATGTAGCGCGGTTTCATTTCTTCGAAAAAGAGTACCAAATCCTCAATATCTAGATACCCCATAATCGCGCTGATGTCTTTTCCTTGAAACACCGAGTAAAACTTCGCTCGTTCCGCTTCACTCATTTCGACTAATGCTTCACTTACTTCATAGGGATGGTAATCCATGATACCACGACGAATCTCATCAGTTGTTCCATTTCGAAGTAACTCAATAATTTCTTCAATGTATCGATTGTCCATATTATTCACCTCCTATTTTCCATGTTTAATTGTATCATATTCGACGAAAAAAACCTATCGATATTCTTCACTATTCCACACTTTTACACCGTTTTCATCAATTTCCATTTTGTATTGAAAATCTTTCATATAGCACGTATAATAGGTGTGAGAAAGAAGGTTTTACTATGGACAAAATTTATGAAGCAATCATTGAAATCCCGATGGGAACAAAAAACAAATACGAGATTGATAAAGCCAATAACCGGATTAAGTTGGATCGGGTATTATATTCACCAATGACGTATCCCGCAGAATACGGATACATTGAAAACACATTAGCCGAAGATGGAGATCCGCTTGACATTTTAGTCTTAGCCTCTTCAAAGACATTCCCTGGCTGTGTCGTTGATGCCCGTATTGTTGGTTATCTTGATATGGTGGATAATGGCGAACCAGATCAAAAAATCATAGGTGTCATGAACTCCGATCCGCGTTTTAGCCATATTAATGAAGTGGAAGACATCCAAGAACATACGAAGCGAGAAATTCGTCACTTCTTCCACACATACAAAGATTTACAGCAAAACAAAGTTGTTGAAGTGAAGGAATTCTACGATAAAATTGATGCATTAGAGTTGATTCAAGAATGCAAAGTACGGTATGATAAAGCGAAAAAATAGTTAGGAGTTTATCATATGGCAAATCAAGTACAAGTTTTATTTCAAGCAAATCACGACGGACAATTACAAACGGAGAATAGTGAAACAAATATAAGTTTTAAAGGCAATGGCTTCGCGCCATACGAGATGTTTTTGGGGGGCTATGCATCTTGTTTACATGCAACCTTTCTTGGCATTGCAACAAAAAAACGTCTCACCTTTGACACCGTTCATTATGATGTCTATGCAACCAAGCGGGAAGAAGTTCCAACACTGTTAAATTATGTTAAAACGACAATCACTTTTACTGGAGTTACTGAAAAGAAACAACAAGCAATTATTAAATCACTCGAACTAGCAGAACGTTATTGTAGTATTAGTGCTATGATTAACAACATCGCAACCATGGAGTTCGATTACATATTCAAATAAGGCCAAGCGGCCTTATTTTTTTTCATTACATGAATTCTATCCTTCTTTAAGTGAAGTGATAGAAGAAACCATTTGATTTTATTTGCACACATCCAATGGTTTCTTTTATTCGATATTATTGAAATATTCTTCAATTTCTGCGTTAATTTCTTCTATTGTTTTTCCAAAATCAGGATTTATGATTTTTGGCATATCAGGTACGTTTTTCAGAAGTTCTTGAAACAACTTCATATTTATATAAATATACCCAAGCCGTTTCATTCTTAATGTTTGCATTGGATTTATCAAATCATGCAGTGATTCATATGCATCATTATGTATCAAATTTGTTGCAACAGCAGCACCAAGCAAATTCATAAAGCGCTCTCGCCCAATCACTTCAAATGTAATAAGACTGTAAAACTTGATACCAATAATTTTCTCACCAATAGTTTGTCCCTTCAGTATTAGAATTGGAAGCACAAACACAATGAATAGTGATAAGACATTGAGAGCCACAAACAATAGATAAGAACTTGAATTAAAAAGATCTCCATCTGGATAACTAATAAAGTATGCAATAATAATTAATACTACCAAAAGTATAAAATCAATTAAGCGGCTAAGTACTAAACTACCATATGATGGTTGACAAGCCTTTATTTCTAAAATGAGTTGCTCTTTGTCCATTCCTTTACATCCCTTCTTTTATTTATAATATAGGATTACAGACTAATGTAATTATATCATAATCAAATACATGTTTTGACAAATATTCTCAAAAAAAAAGACCTCATAAAGGTCTTTAATTTTCAACTGGAGCAGGTGAAGGGAATCGAACCCTCACAATCAGCTTGGAAGGCTGAGGTTCTACCATTAAACTACACCTGCGTAAGTGTCTATTGTATGATATCACAAAGCGGATATCGTGTCAATATCGAATCATATTTTTTGTTTTGCGACCAAAATGGAGCAGTAGAGGGGAATCGAACCCCCAACCCAACCATGGCAAGGTTGTATTTTACCGTTAAACTACTACTGCAGTTTTTTGGTAGCAAAAACATAATATCACAAAGCCATTTTTGTGTCAATAATTTGCCTTTACTTTTTCACTCTTTTTATTGCCCGTAATTTGGCACTGTGAGCACGATTGTTTTGCTCTAACTCCATTTGTGAAGGTAAAATTACCTTCCGATGAAGTAATTCGAAATCCGGTTCAAGATCGGGTGTAATTGGAATATGTTTGGGGATATTGATTGTCGTCTGTTCGCGAAACATCGTTTTCGCAATTCGATCTTCTAAAGAATGGAAAGAGATGACAACGATTCGACCATCCACATTTAATAGTGGAAATGCTTGCTCAAGTGATTCTTCAAACACTCGCAACTCATCATTCACTGCAATACGAAGTGCTTGAAATGTTTTCTTTGCTGGGTGACCTTTTTTGTTTAGTCGTTTTTGTGGCAATGCACGTTTGATGACATCCACCAGTTCAAATGTTGTTTTAATTGGTTGAACTTGTCGATCTTTTTCGATTTGTCTCGCGATTTGTTTCGCATAGGATTCGTCTGCATAACGATACAAGATTTTCATCAACTCATGAAAATCATAGGTATTGACGATGGTTTCTGCAGTAAGATTTTGCTGTTGGTTCATCCGCATATCGAGTGGTGCATCGTAATTATAACTGAATCCCCGATCTGGTAAGTCAAATTGAAACGACGAAACTCCTAAGTCATATAATATTCCATCAACGGCAGTGACACCAAGTTTCTCAAGTTCGGATGCAAGATGACGAAAATTAGACTTGATGATTGTGAAGTTTGGGGATATATTTTGTAGTTTTTCGGTAGCTCGATCAATCGCATATTGATCTTGATCAAATGCATACAGATGACCTGTCGTTAACTGGCTTAGTATCGCTGAAGAATGACCGCCACCACCGAGGGTGCAGTCTACATAAATTCCATCTTCTTTAATATTCAAATACGTCAAGCTTTCTTGTAATAAAACTGAAATATGTTCTACCATAGTTGCACCTTCTTTGTCGATGTTATCTTATCATGAAATGAAAAAATTGTAAAAGAAAAACGCTGCATCCAGCGTTTTCTTTTGGAAGTTAGTCTTCGACTACTTCGTCTTCTTTCGCTTCAACAACTACGCGACCGTTGTAGTACCCACATTCTTTACAAACACGGTGTGCTAATTTCATTTCTCCACAGTTTGGACATACAACCATACCAGGAACACTTAGTTTGTAGTGTGTACGACGTTTGCGTTTCGCAGTTTTTGAAGTTCTTCGAAATGGTACTGCCACTTGAGTCACTCCTATTTGTCGTAATTTTTTAGGTCTGCAAATACGTTGGTTACTTCCTCTTCAAATTCATCATTTTCATAGGTCACTTCATCATAAGCTCCTTCGCTTATAACGCGCATTGGCATTTCCAATAATATATTAGACCATATTATCGGCAATAAGTCAATAGTTATTCCCTCAATATAATGAGAATCATCGTCTTTGAATGTTGTAAAGACTTCTTCTGTCTCAATATGCATCGGATAATGGACCTCTTTTAGGGTAATGGCGCAGGGAAGAATCAGCTCGCATTCAATTTCAAGATAAAAGACAAATTCTTCTTGATCAAAGACCTCATATTCTCCTTGTACTTTGACATCTGAGATCGAGATAATATCGGTTCCATCGATAAACTGGGACAAATCAACAACCGTATTGATTTGATTATCTGTTTTCGCATGTTTCATAAGTTCATGAATCGTCCATTTCATCTTTGACACCTCCAAGCGTATCAATTATACTTATATTATAGCAGAAAGTCAATTGGTATCCCCAAGAAAGGATATTCTATGAAAATTGTAGGTATTGTCGTGGAGTACAATCCACTTCACAATGGACATCTTCATCACATTAACGAAGTCAAACGACAAAGTAAATGTGATGTTTTGATTGCGGTTATGTCTGGGTATTTTACCCAACGGGGAGAACCAGCGATTGTAGATAAGTTCACTCGGACAAAGTGGGCACTTAGTAATGGCATTGATCTGGTTGTTGAACTACCATTTGTTTGGAGTGTACAAAATGCCAATCGATTTGCCTTTTCATCGATTGCAATATTGGATAAACTCGGTGTTACAGATGTGTATTTTGGTAGTGAATCTAATGATATTGAGCAATTAAAGCAATATGGTGATGTATTGCAAAGTGATTCATACAATCAGAAATTGCACACTTATCTCCAAGAAGGCTACTCCTATCCAACCGCAAGCGATATGGCGATGTCAGCCGTTCACCCTAACAGCGATTATGATAAACCTAATAATATTCTTGGTATTCAGTATATTATTGCAGGTAACGAACTACATTCTAGTATTACATTCCATACAATTCAACGAATAAAAACGGGCTATTTTGATCACATCACGGAACATACGGATATCCAGAGTGCGACTGCGATCCGTCAATTATTACGAGATCAGCAAGATATCTCGATGTATGTACCACAGGATGTTGCACGTACATTTGACAACCATTCGATCGTCACATACGATGATTTTGTACCAACATTGAAATCAATTGTTCATCGTGAAAGTGCTGAATCACTGCAGCAATACGCACATGTTGTTGAAGGATTAGAAAACCGTATGAAAACGATTCATACATTTGATAGTATTGATAGTTTCATTCAACAGTTGATCAGCAAGCGATATCCTATCTCCAAGTTGCAACGAATGATTGCTCATATTCTATGCAACGTGACCGATTCCGAGATTACATCGTTTCGTCCACAATACATTCGTGTGTTAGGAATGAACACGAATGGACAAGGTCATTTGAATGCAATCAAGAAAGATATTGATGTCCCGATTTATACAAAAATCAAAGAAGGATTGCATCCTTATATCGATATCGAATTACGTGTTGCAAAAGTCTATTCTATCGCGAGTAAAACTGCGTTGTATACACAGGAATTTAAACCCGTGATAATTTAGTGTATTAGTTGCATTTTCGCCCAAAAGTACTATAATTACTTTTGGGTGATTATTATGTATACAAAAGAACAAGTACGCGATCACATCAATCAATTAGTGGATCCATCTTGTGAAAAAACATTAGCAGAAACAAATGGTATTAAACATCTCGATATCGATGAAGAAAAACAATCCGTAACGTTAATTATCGGTTTGGATGATGATAAAGACGAGTACAAACGTTATATGACGCGTCAACTTGCAAAGTTAATCAAGTTAGATCTCGGCTTTAAAGGGGTAAAAGCAGATTATCAACTTAATAAAAAAGATGATAGTATCCTTTCTCGTGAAGTCAAATACATTGGTGTAGCATCCGGTAAGGGTGGCGTCGGAAAATCGACCGTTACGGCAAATCTTGCATACGCCTTAAAACGACTTGGTAAAAAAGTGGGAATTATTGATGCAGATATTTATGGAAGTAGCATTCCTACAATATTGGATATGGACATTTCCCAACCAAAAGGAACAAAGGATGGAAAAATCCTACCGTATAATGTCGATGGCATCGAATTGATTTCAACCGAATTTTTCTTACAGCCAGATAAACCACTTATGTGGCGTGGACCGATGCTTGGAAAAATGTTAACCCACTTCTTCTATGATGTAATTTGGAGTGATGACATTGAATACGTCTTAGTCGATCTTCCTCCTGGAACAGGTGATGTCGCACTCGATATCACAAACTTCATTCCGGACTGTAAAATGATCATCGTCACGACACCACATCCTAGTGCTTCTCATATTGCTGTAAAAGCAGGTTTTGCTGCTACAGAGTTGAAGCATGAACTACTTGGTGTTGTGGAAAACATGTCGTATCTAGATCACAAAGGAGATCGTTTAAACATCTTTGGTGAAGGCGGCGGTAAAATCGTTGCTGACAAATTAAAAACAAAAGTATTGCAATCTATTCCGATTGGACAACCACAAGATCATCTAAGTATTTTTGGAATGAAAGAACCGATTGGTATTGATTATCTTGGTTTAGCTAATAAAATCATGAAAGAACTATAACACCTTGAGTTTTCAAGGTGTTTTTTGATACAGGATTTTTTGAATTTTAGATAATTCTTTTTGATACTTATTATAGTGCTGTGTTGCCTCTTTATACCGAGCATGCTCAATACAAATCTCCATCAATGCATTGGTATACTCTTCGAGTTTATCATAATCACCAACTCGAATCGAAAACGGAATTGCCACATCACGTAAATACTGTTTTTGAGAATCGGATTCTTCTACTAGATAATGATAATATATTTTACAAGTAAGTTCTTGTTTATTTGGTTGATATTGATGCAGCATGGCGATGATTTGAGATGTCATCTCATCATCACATTCGATTTGACAAATGCGTAGTAGGAGTGTCATTTTTCGCATATAGTATGTGGAGTTTTCTCGAATACTCTTCAACGACAAGGTTGCATCTTGGTATTTATCAAGATTATACAATGCCAAAGCCTTTAAGTAGTAATACCAATCTTGATTCTGTTGTCGCAATAGTTCCAATGGAATCGTATCAATCATCTTCAATGTTTTTTGAGGATGCTCCTTAACATTAGCTTGGGCTTTTTGTAGTGTTAACTCTAATGAACGCTTGATATTATTGTGAGCTTGGTAAATATTCATTGCATCACGGTAATCATCAGCAGCAGAAATCGTCATTCGTAATCGCACTTTCACTTGATAGGAAACATCCTTAAACAACCCATTAATCATCGGATTTTCCTGTGGTAACGTCTCTTGTAGAAGGACAAACTCCAATGCGCTCTTATAATCTTCACGATCGATAAAAAAGAGAGCAGAAAACAACAAATAAAGTCGGATTTCTTCTTCGGTCATATTGTTTACAACATGTTCCAACATCATCACGTATTGGTTGGTGTCTTCGAG
This sequence comes from Candidatus Xianfuyuplasma coldseepsis, assembly GCF_014023125.1. Classification (GTDB taxonomy): domain Bacteria; phylum Bacillota_I; class Bacilli_A; order Izemoplasmatales; family Izemoplasmataceae; genus Xianfuyuplasma; species Xianfuyuplasma coldseepsis. The sequence continues at coordinate 1,544,769 of NZ_CP048914.1, read as the reverse complement.
ATGATGATATACCGTATATCCTAATTTACATAGATTGATAACAACATTGTGCTCCACATCTTTGATATCATCATACAGCGATTCTAATAGTGATTCGTTACGATAGAAAAATGCTTGAATCATCTCGCTGACATATTGTTTATCCCGCAAACTAACGGAATAGATTGCTTCATCAATATCCAACTTGTCCATGATTTCTTGAATATAGAATGAACTTGGTACTATTTGATTGTTTTCGATTTTCGACAAGTAACTGATGCTGCATATACCATTTGAAACTTCATCTTGTGTGATATTCAGCTCCTTCCGTTTGCGTTTGATGAAACTCCCAATATCAGAATAATCCTGTTTGTATTTCTGTAATTCCATGCGTTTATGGATTCGATGTTTTAAGCTTTGTATACTCATAATCCACCTCCATCTACTATTGTATACAAGTGTCTTTCACATTCGGATAATATCTTATTGAAAAAAACATCGAAATGAAAAACCTGAATCAAAATCCGCACATTATCGTAATTGGTGTGTATTTTTTACATTTATTTCAACATATTTTTCCGACTTTCATCTCCTCTTACTGACAAATATGTCATAAAAAAAACGGTTATATTAACCGTTTTTACGTACATTTATATTCGGATATCGACACAAGTCTTGTAATGGGCACTCGTCGCATTTTGGATTTCTCGCGGTGCAATGATATCGTCCAAAGAAAATCATTTTGTGATGGGTATCACTCCATTTATCACGAGGGATCTTACGCATCAATTTTTCTTCAACTTGGTGAACATTATCATTCAGATAGGCTAGTTTCAGTCGTTTACTGACGCGTTCTACATGCGTATCAACGGCAATTCGCGGAACCCCAAACCAGACACTTAAGACGACGTTTGCGGTTTTACGACCGACACCCGGTAGGGTTTCTAGTTCCACCTGTGAACTCGGTACTTCCCCATCAAATTGATCCAACAAGATTTGACACATTTTCTGAATATTTTTTGCCTTGTTTTTATACAGTCCAATACGGCGTAAATCTTGTTCCAATTCTTCAAGTGGAACCTGTAAAAAGTCTTGTGGTGTATGGTATTTCTTAAAAAGAGAATCCGTAAGAAGATTTACGGATTTATCGGTTGTTTGAGCACTGAGCATAACCGCGATTAATAGTTCAAACCCATTGTTGTGAACCAGTTCACATTGTGCATTTGGAAACATTTCGTTCAACACATGAAGAATCGTTTTTACTCGGTCCATATCTTCTTTAGATCCTTAATCAGTGTTGTTTGATTATATTTTTGTTGTGGTTCTTCTGCGGTTTGTTGCAATAAAATTCCATCCACATATTTAATACTGTGTTTTCGGGCTTTACTTGCTTCAAATAATGCGTTTTTAATCTCTTCATATGTATAGTGATCATCATTCAACCACTTTGTGATTGTTTGAATGTCCAGTACCGATAATGGTTTGCGAAATTCGGATTCAAATAACTGAACCAAGCGTGATTCCACATTATCTTCTTTTGCATGCAGCATTTTATCTTCGAAATCTGCTTTCATAATTCGTTCAATGACGTTGTCCAAATTAAAACTTTCGGTTTCTTTCCCATGGTCGTTTTTCACCAACTCCATGGTAATGTATCCAGCGTCAATTAAATTATTGATTCGCTTGGTGGTGGTTTGTGCGGAAATGGATAACATGTTGGATAATTTTTGCGGATGAATAAAGGTGATATTGCGATTTAATAAATAATTCAATTTGATAATGATAATCGCATCGACCTCATCAAGTCCGATATTTTGATAGTTGTTTAAAACCAACTCTGAAAAGTCGACAATGTTTTTACGTATCATTGATTTTAAGTTACTAATGTCCATGTCCTCACCTCGCTTGGACTTCCATTATATCATAAAAAAAAGGAAAAAAAAGACTATTTTCCAATAATCTTTTTAGAATTTTATTGACCTGATTGCAAGCTTTTTTAGCGCCATTTCAGCTGCTTTTTGCTCGGCTTCTTTTTTTGTTTTTCCTTCGCCTTCCCCCATCAAAATCTGGTCCATGTACACCCGGGTGACAAAGGTCTTATCATGGGAAGGCCCGTACTCATTGACAATCCGGTATTCCAACGTCCGTTTATCCGACTGGACCAATTCCTGTAAATACGATTTGTAGTCAACGAAGTCGTCACTGCGATCTTCTTCGACAAGAGGAATGACAACGTGATTGAATATTTTGTAACACTCGGTAAGTCCTTTATCCATATAAACGGCTCCAATAAGAGCTTCAAAAGCATCAGCTTGTAAGGCAGTCCGTTGTCGACCACCACTTTTTTCTTCGCCTTTCCCCAGACGTAAATATTCATTTAGTTGACAGGCTTTTGCGTATTCAACAAGCGCGCTTTCACAAACATTTTTTGCCCGTAATTTGGTTAAATTTCCTTCGTTGTAGTCGGGATACTTTTCATAGAGGTACTTCCCCATCATGACATCCAGTACAGCATCGCCAATAAATTCCAGTCGTTCATTGCTTTCACAATTGTTTTCGTTGGCATAACTAGAATGAGTTAATGCGGTTTCAAGCAATGCTGGATTATTAAAGGATAAATCAAAGAACTGTTGCAGTTGTTTCATTTATTCCAGCTCCCTTTCGATGACGGCTGTCACTTTACCGAGTACATCATTACGAACAATTTGGGCAGCTTGGCGAATACCATTGTAGAAGCCATTGGCCTTGCTGGCTCCTTGGGCTTTGACAACGACTCCACGAAGTCCGTAAATCATTGCTCCACCAATTTCTTCAGCACTTAATCGTTTCTTGAATCCTTTGAGATTCTTAATCGATAGAAGCATTCCTAGTTTTCCGAAGATTCCACGGGATAGTTCCTGTTTTAAAATCGTCCCAAGTCCCTTGGCGGTTCCTTCAATTGTTTTCATCACAATATTCGCCGTGAATCCATCACTGATTAGGATATCACAGGGAGGATCTAAGACCAATTTTGGTTCAACATTTCCGACAAAATTAAGAATGTCATCTTGTTCAAACAACTCAAATACTTCTTTATCAAGCGGCCGTCCTTTTCCCGGTTCCGTTCCAAGGTTGATCAATCCGATCTTCGGTTCTTCTACACCGAGGACCTCCTTCGCATAGATATGAGCAAAATAGGCCTGATGAAGCATGTATTCTGGTTTAATTTCGATGTTGCCACCGGCATCGAGTAAAATCGTTGATGTGTTGTTGACGGTCGGTATCAACGGTGCAATTGCCGTTCGTTTCATGGCTTTTAGGCGACCAACTAAAATATGAGCACCAGCAATCAGTGCTTGCGTTGCTCCACTGGATACGATCGCATCATTTTCCCCCTTACGAACGGATGTCAATGCTTGTGCCATCGAACTGTTTCGATTTGAACGAATTGCTGATATTGGGTCTTTTTCCCCCATATTAATGACACCGTCTGTTTGAACAATCGTAATACGGGTATCATCGGTTAAATATTGTCGAATTGTGGTTTCATCACCATACAATGTCAATTCAATATCATCAATTTTCTCTATCGCCAACATGGCTCCTTGAACTTGTTCTTTGGGTGCGTAATCGCCACCCATTGCATCGATTGCTATTTTAATCATCGTATCACCTCTACTGTATTTCATTATATCATATTAATCGAGATTCGTTTTTCGTAATTGTGCTTTTAGATACTTGAATAACGGTTGATATTTGGGATTATAGTAATTGTCTTTTTGTTGCAATATATCAAGCGCATCTTGTTTGGCGATTTCCAATATGTGTGCATCTTGAACAATATCGGCTTGTTCAAACTTCATATCTCCACTTTGGCGATACCCAAAGAACTCTCCTGGACCGCGTAAACGTAAATCTTGTTCACTTAAGGCAAAGCCATCATCCGTTGTTTCCATAATCTCTAGTCGTTCTTTGACTTCGTCATCGTCACGATGGAGTAAGAGACAGTAACTTTTAATCGTACTGCGACCAATGCGTCCTCGCAATTGGTGTAATTGACTTAATCCAAAACGATCACTGTCAAAGACGACCATCATCGTTGCATTGGCGATATCGACACCAACTTCAATGACGGTTGTACTAACAAGAATATTGATCTTATTTTCCTCAAATAACTTCATCACTTGCTCTTTGTTATCTTGCTTGATTTTTGAATGCATCAATCCAATCGAGTAGTCTTTGAAATGATTGCGAAGTTGTCGAAATACATTTTGGGCATTGGATAAATCCGTCGTTTCACTTTCTAAAATAAGTGGTGTAACTACATAAATTTGGTGATTCTTCCGCAATTCTTCTTCCATCAACATATAGACAAGATCCATTTGTTTCAGGGAAAACAATTTGGTCTCAACTGCTTGTCGTGACGCTGGTTTTTCACGAATCGTGGTAATGTCCATATCACCAAACAAACTAATGGCCAGTGTTCGGGGGATGGGGGTTGCGCTCATGTATAAGACATCAGGTTGATATCCTTTTTCACGTAGTTTTTTTCGTTGTTCAACACCAAAGCGATGTTGCTCATCCGTGATGACATACCCTAAATTATCGTAGTGTACATCATCACTAAATAGTGCATGAGTACCAATCAATAACACATTATCTTGATGCTTAACTTTATCAAGAATTTCACTACGTTCAGTAGCCGTTAGTTTTCCCGTCAGTAATAATACGTCATAGGGCAGATGTTCAAACCACTTATAAAATGTACGATAATGCTGTTTCGCAAGAATCTCGGTTGGAGCCATCATCGCCACTTGATATCCACTTGATAATACGGCCAAGACGGTAATAGCTGCTACGACGGTTTTACCACTACCAACATCACCTTGTAATAATCGATTCATGATATACGGTGATTTGATATCTTTAATGATTTGATTGGTTGCGCGTTTTTGGTCGTTTGTCAGTTCATAAGGAAGTGACGCAATAAAATCTTTTACCGCCTGCAAATCATAAGCTTTTAAATACGATTTTTTTGATCGGTTTTTTAATCTGGTGTATTGCATTTTTAGTTGGAATTTAAATAACTCCTCATATTTGATCCGTCGTGTTATCTTATCGAGTTCTTTCATCGTATGCGGTTGATGGACAATACGCAGTAGTTCATGGTAGGGGATGAGTTTGTATTTTTCTTGTAACTCTTGCGGTAAATCATCATCAATAAATGATGCATAATCATCCATCGCTTGGTTGGCAAATTTGTGAAATTGCTTATCGCTAATACCATCAATATTATAGATGGGTTCGATTTCATTTTTGAAGTTGCGTTTTAGTTTTAATGTGGTTGCAGTAAACGTGTTTTTCGTTCGATCCATCGATCCCGTTAGCACGATATCTTCACCAATATCAAGGATGTTGCGAAGATAGTCACGGTTGAAAATAGCGACTTTAAACGGTCTTCCCTCAATCACAACTTGAAAACTTAAGCGGTTGAAGTTCTTGCGAATGTATGCGACTGTCGGGACACTTGTCACTTTTGCTTCAATGGTAATTCGAGCACCATCTGCGGCATCTTTTAATGTTGTTAAATGATATACTTCGTACCGTTTTGGGAAGCGACGGATTAAGTCAAAAGCATCGTAAATTTGATTACGATTTAGTTTATCCTTCATCCGTGGCCCAATGCCTTTGATCGATTCTAAACGGCTCATTTTATCACCTGACTTACGAACTAATTATACCATAAAAAAAGAGGATTTCTCCTCTTTTGTTTACTCTACAGCGATAATGTAGGAGTAGATATCTTGATTTCCTTCAATCACTTCTACTTCGACATCTGGATGATGGGTTTCAATGCAAAGCATGACTTCTTCCAGTTCTTTTTCTTCGACCGTTTTTCCGTACATAACCGTGATAATTTCACTGTCATCATCCAATAATTCTTGAACTAGATGACATACGGTATCAATTCGTTTCACATTGCTGGTAACAATTTCACCATTGGCAATTCCGATAAACTCATCCTTAGTGATTTTGACACCTTTATACTCGGTATCACGAACGGCGTAGGTTACTTCACCGGTCTTAACAGCTTGGATTAAATCTCGCATCTCAGCAACATTTTCATCCAAGTCTTGATTGGCATCAAACATAGTTAATGATGCATAACCTTGAGCAATCGTTTTTGCTGGTAATACCGTGATACTACGGTCTTCCATGTATTGTGCTGCATGCTGTGCTGATAACATGACGTTTCCATTATTCGGAATGATAATAACATGTTCACACTTGATTTTTTCAACCGCATTGATAAAGTCTTCTGTTGATGGGTTCATCGTTTGCCCACCATCGATAATGCAGCTAACACCCATTTCTTTAAAGGTTTCTTTTAACCCTTTACCATTGACAACGGTAATGATTCCATATTTGGAATGAGGTCCATCGTAATGAGCATGTTGATGACCACAATCTTGTTCTTCGCCACCTTCGTGTTCGGTGTGTAGTAATGTTTCACTATGTTGTAATGTCATATTTTCAATTTTTAATGTTGCAAAATTTCCATACTGTTGTCCAAAATTTAAGACATCACCAGGTGTTTTGGTATGAATGTGAACTTTACAAATTTGATCATCGGCTACAACGACTAATGAATCTCCAAATCGTGAGATTCGTTTGGTGAATTTATCTTTATTGAACTTTTCTCCATCTGCTAATTGAACGATAAATTCGGTACAGTATCCGAAGTCTTCGGTGGATGAATACGTCCCAATTTCTTGGGCAACACTTGGAACAGTATTAAACTTAGAATCTTCTAAAATTTGTCCTTCTAGCGCCATAATCATACCATCGATAATCACGTTGAATCCAGCACCACCACTATCAATAACACCTGCTTCTTTTAATACAGCCAGTAATTCTGGTGTCCGTTCTAGTGATTCGTAGGCTTCTTCAATATAGATTTTCATAACGTCGTGTAAACCGGATTCATCTGTTGCGATTTCTAATGCTTTTTCAGCAGCTTCGCGAGCTACGGTTAAAATCGTCCCCTCAACAGGATTGATTACGGCCCCATATGCTTGTTTTACACCTTGTACCATACCTTCGACAAACTCTTTGGTATTACAAGTTTCTTTTCCCTTAAATACTTTTGCAAACCCACTAAAGAGTTGCGATAATATAACTCCACTATTTCCCCTAGCTCCCATTAATAAACCTCTTGATAAGGTTTTAGCGATTTTTTCTACTGTTTCATTTTCAAGTGATTCAATTGCTTTCACACCACTCATCATCGTTGACTGCATGTTACTACCGGTATCTCCATCTGGTACAGGAAATACATTCAATTCATTAATCCGCTGATGATCATTGCGTAAAGCAATCGTTCCATTTGTAATTAATAACTTCAGTAGATTTCCATCAATTACAGTTGGGTTCATAGGCTTTCCTCCAATTTTTTAAAACAAAATATACTACTATTTATAACTTTCATTATTTTACCATACAAATTTTTGAAATGCAACAATTTAAGCTTTCGCTTCATGAAGCCAAAAACATATGAAAAGTCACTCATATTTTGATAATCAAACAACAGTAGCATTAAGACCGCTTATGTGTCGCTGTTCCATAGATAAATACCGTGTTCATGAATTGTCCTTGTTCCTGAATGTCAAATCCATTTTCATTCAAACTCTTCTTAAAATCTTTGGTTAAGGAACATCCACTACTAAATAGTCGCCATAACGGATTAATCGAACGAAATAATCGACGTAATCCCTGTTTATGAGGTAGGACATGTTCAATAAACAATAACTTACCATCAGGCTTTAAAACACGCTTGACTTCTTGCAACCCTTGATCAACATCATTGACACAACAGAACACCAATGTATGGACTACCGTATCAAAGGTATTATCATCAAAAGGAAGATGTTCTGCACGGGCTTCTTTAAACGATATATGAGGCTGGTGTTTTTGTTTTAAATGTTTCCCTACTTTTTGATCGGTAATAATTAACTCATCGATGCATGTTGGTTGATAATACTTCACATTCACTCCTGTACCAGCACCAATTTCTAGGACAGTACCGCATGCTTCTTGTAACAGTTTTTGTCGTGTTTTACGGATTCCACGTTTTTCAAGGGGGACCATAAATAGATCATAGAATGACACCATCAGAATCACGTCCTTTCTATATTTATATTATACGTGAAACACAACCATTTTGACGAACTTCACGCTTTTAAAAAAAAATTGTATTTATTACTTGATTTTTACTATTAGTGTGATACAATAATAATGCTGAAATCCGTTAGAAGGAGGTACAAATATGGCACGAGAATGTTATGTTACGAAAAAAAGAGGAATGAGTGGAAACTCACGTCCGTTCTCATTAACGGCTACAAAAAGACGTTGGAAAGCCAACTTACAAAAAGTGCGTATCATCGATGAAGATGGTACTGTCAAAAAAGTTTACGTATCTGCAAGAGCACTCCGAAGCGGATTAGTAAAACGCGCTTAAACAGTTGACAAAAAACCGTTTACGGTTTTTTTTATGAAATATCGCAATTTTCTTCATAAATCTCCCCCCTTTCTTAATGAAAAAGCACTCATTTGAGTGCTTTTTTCATTTGGTGTCACGTTGGTGAACGACGAGTAATAAGCCACTACCAAATGTAACACGACCAGATCCCTGATTGGAAATACAAAGGGGATCATAAGGGGTTAATTGGATATTCTCAAGCGGATATAAAAATCCTTGTAATGATAAACGTTCTACCGTTTCTAATGCAAAAAAAGATATATAGGGAAATTCGTTTTTAATAGTATATGTTCCTGGTTGTAGTATGTACATCTTGGTTGTATCGTTAACAATTGTAATATTGCCTAATCGAAGCAACAACATATTAGCATAGGAATGATCAAATCGATTTCCAACACCACCATATAGTATGATTTCTTCATAACCTCGTTTATGGGCTTCTAATATCGCGAGGTGAGTATCGGTATAATCCTTCTTGATCGGGTGGGTTTGAATCTCTTCAGAGTGCGTGTTTATAACATCAAGATCATTGTCATTGATGCTATCAAAATCACCAATAGCAAGGTGCATATGCAAGTTGTTGGAAGCGAGATATTTCGCTCCTTGGTCAACACCAATTATATAATCAGTTTTATCGAACTCATTCAATTCACTAAGCGAGTAATTACAAGGTCCTGTAAATATATAACACGTCATCTTAAATCTTCTATTTGTGATTCTGGATTGGGACTATTAAAGATGTACGAACCAGCAACCAATACGTCTACACCAGCTTCTTTACATAATTTTGCAGTGTTTTTATTGATTCCACCATCAACCTCAATCAAGTAATTATTCTTCACGACTTTTTTTAATGTTGTAAGTTCCTTAATCTTTTCTACAGCTTCAGGCATGAACGATTGTCCACCAAATCCAGGTTCAACGCTCATCACCAATACCAAGTCAACATCTTCTAATATGGTCAATAAGCTTTTCACATCGGTTTTCGGTTTGATTGAGATACCTACTGGTACCCCTAGTTGCTTTATTTCTCGAATCACTTTTAAAGGATCATTTACCGCTTCATAATGAAATGTGATTCGATCACTTCCTGCTTCCACAAATGCTTTCGCATACTGAAGAGGATTATCAATCATAAGATGTGTATCAAGTACTTGATCTGTATAAGAACGTAACCCTTTGACAACAACTGGCCCAATGGTAATATTGGGGACAAAATGGCCATCCATGACATCCACATGAATCCATTTGGCACTTTTCACTTGGGAAAGGCTCTCCTGTAAGTTCCCAAAATCAGCACTTAATATCGATGGGGCAATAATCATTGTTACTCACTCCTATACTTTGGTTTTTGGTTCTTAATTTCATCATATATTATCTTGTAATTCTCATATCGGGACGGTAAGATATTACCGTTTTTTACATCTTCTTGAACCTTACATTTGGGTTCATTAATATGGGTGCATGCACGAAACTTACATTGATTTGATCGTTCAAAGAAATCAACAAAGTTAACCGGTACATTTTCCAGTTCAATGTCATAAAAATCCAATTTGCTAAATCCTGGTGTATCAGCGACTAAGCCCCCAAAGACGTCCAACAATTCACTATGGCGAGTCGTATGTTTTCCGCGACCAAGCGCTTTAGAAATCTCATTTGTCTCTAGATCAAAATGAGGATTTAACGCGTTCAATAAACTACTTTTTCCGGCACCTGTTTGTCCAGCAAAGACACTAATTTTACCTTCAAACAGATGCTTGAGTTCTTCAATGTTCTCTTTTGTTTTCGAACTTAAATAAACAACTTTGTAGTACGTTTCATAGTAGGCTAATTGTTCTTTTAATTGGTTCAACTCGTCTTGCGTTAACAAATCAATCTTTGTAACAACAATAACCGGTGTGATATCCTCGTTCTCTATTAACATTAAAAAACGATCCAGTAAATGAAAACTGAAATTTGGTTCTTTTGTACTATTGATTAATAATGCCTGATCAACGTTTGCTACAGGTGGTCGGACAAGATTATTCTCTCGTTCTTCTACTGTCATAATGAAATCATTATCAAATGTAACGATATCCCCGACTTTGGGGCTTTCATTAATATGACGGAATTTTCCTCTTGCCTTAACCTCATAGTTGATCCCCAATTCACAACGAACCGTATACAGACCCCCGATTAATTTAATGATTCGACCTTGTTTCAAAACAACACACCTTTCGTAAATCCATATACATTATATCATACTCTAGCGTATCAGCGAATAGTAACAAAATAAAAAAGAAGACTTTAATAGCCTTCTTTATCGTTTCCATGAAAGGATAATCCTTTCCACACCAAATCAAACGTCGTATTAATGAACTCATTGGGATTCTCCACATCATGTTCAAGTAGGTATCTTGTCGTGGCATGTAATGAATTATCGATATAAGTAAGTACATATTCAGGGTAATCTCCACAAATCGTTGAGGGGATTACTTTTTTCATAATTTCGTTTTGAAATTGTTTATAGGCCTCTAACGATTTTTCAGTACGATACGTATTTTTAAACGGTGAGTGGCAAAACAATTCCAAGTAACGAAATTCATTGGGATTTTCAATTCCCCACTGGATAATTGCATGCCACATTGATTGTAGGGTGTCATGAACATTTTGCTTAACTTCCAACAATTCTAAAAAAGTAGCTTTTGAATGTAATTTTATATGAATATAAATCGCTTCAATTAGATCCTCTTTTGTTGGAAAATAATTAAACAACGTCCCCACACTGACTTTTGCTTTCTTAGCAATTTGCGACGTCGGCGTAGCGTGAAATCCATGCTCAACAAATAATTTCATCGCTACTTCAATAATATGTTGTCGTTTCACTATGCTCATTATAATTCCTTCTTTCATTCGACCGCTTGTAATTGTACTCCTGTGTAATGATTTTGTCAACTTTTTCAACAAATTTTTATGTCTTTTAATCAATGTAAACCTTTACATTGACCATATAAATATTATAGTATAATATTTATAATATAAATGGTAGCACTTACATTTTAAAAACTGACTAAGTAGTCACTCAAAATATGGTTTTTTACCTTTATAAAGCCATAATATTTTTTTGAATTTTTTTTAATACCACTTTAGCGCACAGTATAAATATCTTTGACCAGTAATTGACTAATCAGTCATTTTTTTCTTTAAAAAACCCCTTGATTTTTCTTTTTTCAGGAGTATAATCACTAGTGGTTGCTACGTCAAATAATGTACATTGCAACGAGACAGAATCATCTATTAAATGGGTTTTAGGTGATTCATACACATAATGGAGTGATAAAATATGATGTTATTAAATGCTGCCGTTTCAGGCGATCTCGCAAACGCGATTGTCAACCTCGGGATTATTATATTTGCCGGGTTATTCATGGGTCGTTTGTTTGAAATGATGAAAATCCCTGCTATTACAGGATACCTTGTTGCCGGATTATTCCTTGGTCCAATCACAGGTATTATTTCACTTGACGACGTTCATCAAGTGTCAATAATTACCGATGTTGCACTTGGTTTTATTGCGTTTCAAGTAGGGAACGAACTATGGTTTGGTAAATTACGAAAATCAGGAACTAAAATTGTAATCATTACGATTGTTCAAGCCGTTGCAACAACTGGACTTGTCATCTTTGCGTTACAGTTCTTCGTTGATTTACCAATCGCACTAATTTTAGGGGCAATTGCAGCGGCTACTAGTCCCGCTGAAATCATGATGCTGAACAAAAAGTATCGTACAAAAGGCGAGCTTACGGATACAATTTTACCAGTTGTTGGATTGGATGATGCAGTAGGTGTTATCTTGTTTGGTCTACTTCTTTCGATCAGTATGAGTCTTCTTGGCACCGATACAAGCGAAGTAAACATCTTGCATTTACTTCGAGAACCATTGATTGAAATTGGTATCAGCGCAGTACTGGGTATCGCAATTGGACTTATCAGTGGCTTTGCCGTACGAAATATTTCTAGCGGTTCTGATCGCAAAGAAAAAAGCCTAAATGTTGTTGTTATCACGGTATTCCTCACAACTGGAGCCGCACTTCTCTTTGGAGCTTCACCGATTCTAACACCAATGCTTGCAGGTACCGTTGTCACCAACTTGATTAATAAAGAGTGTTATATTCTGGAAGAAGAGACCATTCGATTCTTTGTCCCACCAATCATGATCACCTTCTTCACATTAGCTGGCGCACAACTGCAATTCGATGTTGTTTTCGCTGCCGGACTTGTCGGAATTGTTTATATTCTCGGTCGAGTAGTTGGTAAGTTTGCCGGTGCATTCCTAGGTGCGACAATGGTAAAATCTGGTTCGGTTGTAAAAAAATACTTAGGGATTGGATTATTGCCACAATCAGGTGTTGCAATCGGTCTCTCTATCGCCACATACAATACTGTTTCTGCGGTAAATATTGAAGCCGCATCGATTATTCAAAACGTTGTTCTTGCTGCTGTTCTCGTATTCGCTCTAACAGGACCCGTACTAGTAAAACTAGCATATTTTAAAGCTGGGGAAGCACAAGAAATTGAATCCAAAGTAGAGAAGGTGAAATCATGGAAAAATACAGCCGTCTATCAAAAATAACCACTGATTTTCTCAATGGAAAATTAGCCAAACTACAAGTCAACTACGAGGATGACAATTCAATGCAACTGCACTTCTTATACGAAGATGACAACCATTACTGGTTCGATTACGACATTTTAATAAGCATTGATGGGAAAATCGTTGAACATGCATCGCATCATTCCGAAGGATATCTAAACAAAGTCGAACTGAATCGTGATTCCGCCTTCGAAAAAGCCGTCTTCAAAGAACTATTCTCTTCTCTCCAAATTGCTTAACATCATATTTATCATACACAAACAAAAAAGAATACCTACCCAAGTATTCTTTTTTGTTTTTTTCAAGAAACAGTAGAGTTGATTCCATTTCTTATATATAATAGGTATGGAGGTGCATTATGGAAGAAAAACAATTACAATTCTTAAAGGATCAAAAACAATCTGGGTACGCGTTCAAAGATGTCAACAAATTCGAATTAGTATTGGATCTACTGGAAGACATTGGCATTAAAGACCCACAGATACGTGACGAACTCGTCTATCCCGCTCTCGCTCATCTATTACACGACAAACACTTAACAGAAGACGAACTTACAGCAGTTTTAGACAAGCTAATTGGACCTGAATATCTTCTATTTGATCTCGACAACATTATCGAATACAGTGTCTTGATTCGTTCATTCACCGTTTTGCAATTGGTTATTTTAGTTCACGTTCACAACCGCGATCACATCATCCCAGTCAAATACATCAAACAACTATCCACCGCATTTATGAGTTACTTCCAACAAGAAACAATTTTAGATGGTTACAATGAGACGGTTGGGTTCATGCACAGCATCGCTCATAGTGCGGATTTATTCGCACAATTGTTTAAAGTAGAAGACTTCAACGAAACGATTTTTAAATCCATGCTAAATGCCATTCAAAATAAGTTTAAAATCAATCACTACTACTTTTCACATGATGAAGATGAACGAATGGTAGTAGCCATTATGAATGCACTAGATGCAAACATACTTGAAGAAGAGTATTGGAAAAGTTGGATTTCGCAACTAGGATCTTATACGAAACCAACAACGTATCCCGCAGCATATTATATAAAAAACAATGTCCGCAATATCCTTCGTTCTCTATACTTCGCCCTACACGGAAGAGAACAACATCAAGCGCTGCGTGAACACATTGAAGCAACCTTAAAAGAACATGTAACGTTACGCTAAAAAAGACCATTTTTAAGGTCTTTTTTTATTTTTTAGATTATTTCTAATTTAAAGGAGAATAACAATTCATCTCGTTGTATATATTTGTATACGAAGGAGTTGGTTTGCATGAAAACCGTCATTGTTTTCGGATTTTTATTAGTATTAACAGGTTTTACGATGTTAACAACGGATACCTCGACGCCACTGGGTGTCGACTCTATCGCCGGAGCTAGTACACTTGAAACAAGAATTGATGGAGTTGCCTCATCTTCGATATCCTCGTCATTTTCCCTTAATAGTTTGGCTGGAGTTTCGACACTATTTTATGATGATGATTATGATGATGACGATTATGAGGAACAAGAAGACGAATGGGAGTGGGAATGGGAGGATGATGATTAATGATTGTTATATTGTATAGTACGATTATCCTTTTTATTGTGTCCATCTTGTTCTCAAAAGAGATTCACAAACACAATACAACACTTTACGCAATGGCGATTGTCGTTGTGTTGTTTACCACAAGAGAAGTTCCAAACATTGTCAATCTCGGATATGTCCCCATTGCGTTCTTTATCGTTGTTCTATTCAGTGGTCTTTTGGAACGTAATACTGTTCGCAAAAAACTATTTACTGTTCGTGCCGAACTAGCCATAATCGGTAGCATTTTAATGTTTCCTCACGCATTTGGATACGTCGAATATTACCTTATGGAGTTATTGTATGGATCGGTGACATTATCGTTTCTTCTAGGACTGTTGGCGTACCTGATGATGATTCCTTTATTCATCACCAGTTTCCAAAAAGTACGACGTAAAATGTCGTATAAAACCTGGAAAACACTGCACAAAACTGCTTATGTGTTCTTTCTCCTCGTTGGACTGCATGTCATCCTAATCGCCAATGAAAATCAGCTATTGTATATCGCATTGTTCGGATTCTACTTTACGATGCGCTTCATTACGTCCATTCAAAGTAACCGACATAAACAATACAAGCAACAATCACTGAAAACGACATAAACAGTAAAGTTGTCCATTACATTATCCTCTCATATGTCGTATAATGAAGCTATCAACAAGGGAGGTATCACATGGATCTAACCACTTTGCAATCAAAACGCTTAACATTTCAACCATTTAACGCGCATGATTTTGAAGACTTATATCGGATATTATCCAACCAACAAACATGTCAGTATTTACCAGGAGGTAAACCCTACACAGAAGAGCAAGTTCACAAGTGGTTGAACTATTTTATAAATAGTTTTTCCATCGACAAAAGACATGTTGTTTATGCCATTCGACTTCACAATGATTTACGTATTATCGGATACTGTGGATGCAACTTCGTTCCCGAATTCAATACCAACGAAATTAAGTATATTCTGCATCCTGATTACTTTGGGTATGGTTACGCAACCGAAGCCGCTTTGATGATGAAACAAGTCGCATCAACATTTGATTTCACCACCCTTGTCGGACTAGCAGATATTCGCAACATCGCTAGTCAGCGTGTACTAGAGAAAATTGGATATATCTATCAAAAGACCATTGACATATGGGGCGAAACCATGAAATATTATGAACTACCAATACAAAAAAACGAGTGAAATTCACTCGTTTTATTGTATTAATGGTCGAACTTTTGTCGCAAACAATTCAATCGTTTGCAGGACTTTCTCATGTTCCATGAATCCAATTGGTACATGAAG
This sequence comes from Candidatus Xianfuyuplasma coldseepsis, assembly GCF_014023125.1. Classification (GTDB taxonomy): domain Bacteria; phylum Bacillota_I; class Bacilli_A; order Izemoplasmatales; family Izemoplasmataceae; genus Xianfuyuplasma; species Xianfuyuplasma coldseepsis. Next base: position 1,528,760 of record NZ_CP048914.1, on the reverse strand, counting down.
CGCAAAGCGATTCACACCCAATTGATTTTTCAATAAAGATATCTTTCTTGCAACATATTCTGGCGTACCAACATAAAGCGCTCCCGCCATACTAATCGCATGTTCATATGTTCGTTTTGTATAGGGACCCCATCCGCGCTCACGACCAATTTTACTCATCATTGGTTCAATGGACGGGAAAAAGTCTTCAACAGCTTTATCTTGATCCATATCAATATATCCGTGGGAATGAATACTAATAAACATCTCATCTTTTGGATGACCTGACTCGATATACACTTCTTTATACAAGTCAATTAACGGTTTAAACCGAAGTGGTTCCCCACCAATAATCGCAATAAACAATGGCAGTCCTAATTTTGCAGCGCGAATAACACTACTTCTCGTGCCACCGACCGCAACGCTAATCCGAAGCGGTTGTTCTGTTCGGGGATATACACCAAGGTTATCTATCGATGAGCGCATCTCGCCATCATACGACACAATCTCTTGATCACGAATTTGCAATAACAGGCGTAACTTCTCATCGTACAGTTGATCATAATCTTTCAAATCAAATCCAAACAACGGAAACGATTCGATAAACGATCCACGTCCAGCCATAATTTCTGCTCGTCCGTTGGACAAGGCATTTAAGGTGGCGAAATTTTGGTACACGCGAACTGGATCCTCACTACTAAGAACCGTCACCGCACTACCAAGGATAATATTCTTGGTATTTCTTGCCGCAGCTGCTAAAATCATATGAGGTGCACTTGCAGCAAAATCTTTCCGATGATGTTCACCAACACCGAAATAATCCAATCCTAAACGATCGGCTAGTTCAATTTCTTCCACAACATCACGAATTCGCTCATCATACGATATCGTTTTGTTGGTTTTGGGATTTGGTACAACTTCTGCGAATGTTGTAATCCCTAATTCAAATTTCTTTTTCATTGAGTTCTCCTTTCACAAGGATTCACAATTAACCACATTCATATTGTACTAAAACATGACGATTCCACCAATCAATACGCAATCAAAAAGCAGGATGTCATCCTGCTTGTTTTGTTTTGTTTCGTTGTTTGAATAGATTACCACCTGTTTCACTGAGTACAATGCCTCCGAAGACCAAAATCATTCCAATGAGAAGCGTAATTGAGAACGGTTCACTGTAAAACAACATGGCAAATATCGGACCAAACACACTTTCTGTCGATATTAGGATTGCCGCCTCCGTCGGATTCGTATACTTTTGTCCAAACGCTTGCATTGTGAACGCTAAGAAAGATGCCGTAAAACCGAGTAATAATCCAACACCATATAAGTTAAATCGATCGTCATATCCCCGAGCTATGGTTGGAAATCCATCACCAAGAATCATGATGGTTGTGATAAACACAGAAAAGACAAACAATTGAACCGCAAGCAAGACAAACAAATCATGCTTTTTCGTTTGATGTCCTAATATAAAGATGTGAATCGCCCAAAATACCGCACCTAAAAAGGTTAATACATCTCCGATTCCAATGGTGAACTCGGTAAAATCAACCGATATAATGACAATCCCAGCCATCGTAATTAGCGCTGCCATAATGGTGTTACGCGGTACTTTTATTCGATCAAAGAGATAGACAATCAGGGGTAAGATTACAATGTATCCCGCAGTGATAATCGCATTATTGGAAGCCGTTGTATATTCCAAACCCCAGGTTTGAAAGAAAAATCCAAAGAACAAAAATACACCGAGAATTAATCCCTGTTTTATAACAACACGATTTGCTTTTATAATTCGCTTGAAGTAAAACAATGTAATAAATACAAAAGCTGAAACAAACCGCACAAAAAGCAATTGAACATCCGTCCAACCACTGTCCAATATGTATTTGTTTCCAATAAATCCAAACCCCCAAATAAGGCCTGCTGTGATCAAGACAACCCGTGCAATATTTCTCATTGTATGACCTCGTTTTCTAAACAATATAATTGTATCATTTTTCGGAATGGATACAACAAAAAAAACTACCAAATGGTAGTTTTTTATACTTGATACATTTTCATCGCTTCCTGTAAGCTGATTTTATCCAAATGACGTTTCGCGACAATGGCACCGATGTAAAAAATAATCACATATAGTCCAACACCGACAAAGATATGCCACAACTGAACGTCAAAGGGCATGATGACACTGTATACTTGTGCCATGAGTCGTTCCATGAGTGAAAACGCAAGAATGGCGATTGGTATTGTCACAACAAAGATACCAAAACCGTATATAAAATAGCCGCCAAGAATCATTTTGTTGATTTCTTGTTTATTATAGCCAATCACTTTAAATAACGAGATATTGTAGAAATTATCTTCAATGGTCATCACAGTTAGAATATAGACAATAATTGCTCCTAAGATAAATGAAACACCCGTTAATATATAGGTTATCATGTTCATCATATTTGACATGCTTTGTGATTGATCAACGACATCTTGATTGCTGACAACGATGAGGAAATCGTTGTCATGAAGTTCCTCTTCTGAGTATATCGCATTGTAAAAATCAGTGTCTGTATTATCTGTTAGCAAGTTTGATAATGTAGTCTTATCGATATAAGCTTTTCCAGTATATTCGTACGAAACATTGATGATTGTTGTCGATAATGTTTCACCAGCAATCTCCACATCAATCTCGTCTCCAACCTTGAATCCACCCAGTAGTCGTAAGGATTCGGAAATGACAAGTCCATCTTCGATGTCTGAAGTAATCGTCTCACCCTTCTTATTGAGTAATGGATGAAGACTAGATTCCGGTGACAATCCAACGAGATAAGCATCTTCCTGATCGACGAGTACACTCGGTAATTCAATGACCTCTTCTTGTGTCCCCTCTGCCTCGAGACAAGGCGTCACATAATCACAATAGCCAATATAATTGTGATGGGTGTTGTCATAATAGGTATTAATGGAGCGATCAAAGATACCAATCATACTCAAACTTAGATAAATGAGAAATGCCGCATAAAACATCCCCATCACAAAGACCAGTAATTTTACAAAGTTGCGAAACAATAATATACTTTGAATTTTATGAATGATGTTGAGTCGTTTCAGTAGTGGGGAAACCCTCTTTGTGATGAAACTAGCACTCTTGGATATTTGTGGATTTAAGAGTTCTACCGGTTTTTTACTGAGGATTTGTTTAATAACAAGATACCCGACCAACATAATAAATCCCAGTGGAACAAGTACAGCAATCATAAATGTTACAAGATTTAACTCGATTGGTTCACTTGGTAATAAATAAAACAGTAGATACATGTTTCGTAAGGGTTCAGCACCCAAGGTACCGAGGTAGTACCCCATTAAAATGGCTGGCAATGATAACATCCCAATAAAGAAGATATAGGGTTTCGCTATTTGGGTATTCGTATACCCCATCGATTTCAATATCCCGATTGGTCCTCGTTGCGACTGCAATACTTTCGACACCATGATACCAACAATTAAGATTGCAATGGAAGCAATTAAAATCGATAACCCGAGGCCCATCACTTGGCCCCCTTCGATTTCACCATAGATTGCTCCACTTCGCATATTATTCACCGTTAAAACAATACTAGTGATGAATGGCAAATTGTCATTACCAGGATAATCTTTGATCACGGTATCGGTAAATTCTTGATCCGTCATTCCTGCTTGATACGCACCCATCCAATCAAATCCAACGTACTCGGATAATTGTTCAAACCCCTGATCCGTCATCAAGGCAATTGTCTGTGTCTGATTATCAAAAATAAAGTCATTGGATAGAAGCGCTAACGAATAGTCGGGAAAGAGTACAAATCCGGTAATCGTATAGGTCGTATCATTTAGAGTAAACGAATCACCAATCTCTAGATTATTTAATGATGCATAGATTTCAGAGATGGCAATGTCGTCGTTGTTTGTTGGTTTTGTCCCTTTTACGATATAGGACAGATTAATCTCTTGAGAATCCTTTAAGACCCGTAATCGGTGCGAGTCCCCTTGTAAGTCATAAAAGACATTTTTATACTCCCGTAATTCGATGGTAATTCCGCTGTACTCATGTAGAATCAATTGCTTCCGTTGGTTGATAATATCATAAAAACAATCAGCATTGACTTGTTCTAAGGCGCTTAATGTATAGAGTTCTTGCGTTACACCGCAAGTTCCTATGACATAGGTAAATTCATCCTCTAATAATAAATCCGCCATTGATATGGCAAAGGCTTCTTGATTCTTATCATCAAAATACGCCTCTGTCGCATCTTGAATCCCTGTTACACCATAATCCATTGTGGTATAGATAAAGCTACTAAGGGTAATCATGATCCCTAGTAACAGTAATTGAACATATTGTTTTTTTAACGTTCGAAGTACGTTACGAAATAACATGATTAACCCCAAACAATATCGCTGGCACGTTTTTTGTTCGCATTGGTTATCACCTCAACGACCTGACCGCTATTTAGTTTGACAATGCGATCAGCGATGACACCAATATTGGGATTATGCGTAATCAATACCACGGTTGTTTGAAAGGTTTCGTTTAGTTGCTGGATCACACTTAAAATCTCTTTGGCATTGTCTTCATCAAGAGCTCCTGTCGGTTCGTCACAAAACATGATTTTTGGTTTTTTAACCACTGCCCGTGCGATACTCACCCGTTGTTGTTCCCCACCACTTAGCTGATAGGGATACTTATCAATATTCGGTGTCAACCCCACTTGTTCAACAATTTCTTCTACCGTAAACGGATCTTGGGATACTTCCCGTCCCACTTCGACATTTTCACGAACGCTTAATGTTTGTAATAAATTATATTGTTGAAAGATAAAGCCTAAATTATTCCGTCGAAACTTTGTCAGTTGCTTGCTGTTCATCGAACTAATCACATCGTTATCAATGGTAATCGTTCCACTCGTAGGATTATCTAGTCCACTACATACATTTAACAGTGTGCTTTTCCCACTTCCTGAAGGGCCTAATAAGACAATTACTTCGCCATCATTAATAGTTAAATCGACATCTTTCAACGCGACGGTTTCCACTTCACCAGTCGTATAGATTTTTGTAACTTGTTCCAATTTAATTCCCATGTTCTCCTCCTTGGCAATACCCCTGTAATAAGAGGTCTAGTTTCGTTCGTATATTGTGTTTCATATCATCTTTTGTTACTTCTTTCTCGTATAGATAGATTAAGAATTCATACATAACAACACCATAAATCATCTCACTTAACAGTCGGGGATTCACCTCTTTAATGACATGATGTGTTTGTAATCTCGTCAAAAATTGTTCCATCTCTTCAATGTACTTAAAGTCTAACTCAGCAAACCGTTTGAACTGTTTCGGATGCTTTTTCGCCATCCGAACCGATGCCATCATCAACTCGGTTAAAATTGGTTTGGGTAAACGCAACATCATCTTCATTAGTTTTTCCAAATGTTTCATAATCGCATCGACAAGATGTTCATCCAAATTGACATCAAACGTAAGTGTTCCATTCTCAAGGATAAACTGTTCACTGAACACTTCTAGGAACAAATGCGTCTTCGAATCAAAGTAATTAAACAATGTTCCCTCTGCAATCCCAACTTCTTTCGCAATTGCTTTGGTCGATACATGTTCAAATCCTGCTTCCTGAAACTTCACACTTGCTACTTCTAAAATGTCATTACGGATGCGTGCTTGATCTTCTTTTGATATTCTAGCCATGGTTCCTCCTTTCAAAATGAGTGTACTTATATGAGTTCACTCATATTATATATCATTTTCCTCTCTAACGCAAACAAAAACGAGAATCTACTCGATTCTCGTTAATTTTTTACTGCGTAATTGGCCACATGCAGCATCGATGTCGCCACCCTTTTCATGTCGTAACGTTGCCGTTATGCCCTGATCCATCAGTCGTTTATGAAACGCTCTTGCAACCGCTTCTTCCGTTCCTTGATAGGAGAATTCATCCACGGGATTATACCGAATTAAATTCACATAACAGTTCATCCCCCGAAGCAACTGAACCAACTCATCCGCATGCCACAGTTGATCATTGACACCTTGTAATAATATGTATTCAAATGTTATTCGACGATTGGTTTTTTCGACATATTCTTTCGCTGCTTCAATCACATCTACAAGCGGATACACTTTATTGATTTTCATGATACTAGTGCGCATATTATCGTTGGATGCATGCAAACTAATCGCCAAATTTACTTGTTTGGGTTCATTACTAAACTGTCTAATTTTCGGGACAATACCACTCGTTGATACCGTGATATGTCTTGCCCCAATTTCAAGCCCATGGGGGCTATTAATAATATCGATGAAAGCCATGGTATTCTCATAATTATCAAACGGTTCACCAATACCCATAACGACAACATGACTAACACGCTCTTGCGAAACATCTTGCACCTTCACTACTTGAGCAACAATTTCACCTGCCGTTAAATCGCGTTTTTTCTTCTGCAAACCCGATGCACAAAACGTACAGCCAATATTGCACCCAAGTTGCGTTGTGACACAGACACTATTGCCATAATTATGACGCATTAGCACTGTTTCAATTATGTTTCCATCGTCGAGTTCAAACAAGAATTTTTCCGTCCCATCATGACTAACTTGATGCTGGTTGACGACTACCTCCGAAAACCACATATGCTTGTTTAAAAACTGACGTAATGTCTTACTCAGGTTTGTCATCTTATCATTGTCTTGTACTCGTTTCTTGTATACCCAATCGAACAACTGCTTCGCATTAAACGCTTTAAAACCATGCTTCAACAATTCTTCGGTTAATCCATCAAGGGTATAATCATAAAAGTTATTCATTGTATCACGTCCAATAAAAGTATTATACCAAAAATCTAAAAAATGTATACGGAAAGCATCATATTTGCTATAATCAAAATAGAACAGGAGGGAAACTATGAACGCCATTATTGTCCACTCACTCAGCAAACATAAACGAAGCCTCACCATTGCCAAAGCATTTGAGGGTGATGTATTTGAGATAAAACCTGCAAAAACACCACCAAAATGGTACCCATTCCAGTTATTATTATACGGTTTTTTAACAGTATCCAACAAAGAAGTTGCCTATCAACCGCTCGACATCGATTTTAAAAAATACGATCATATCATCTTAATATCCCCCGTATGGGCCGGTCGTGTCAATGCATTCATGCGCACATTTCTTAAAGAACATGTCTTCCATGATAAAAACGTAACCATTATCGGTTCTTGCGACGGTGGATACAAACACTATTTCGAGAGTTTCAAAGGATTAATTGATGGGTGCAATACCATCGTTGACAAACAAATATACGTAAAAGGTGTTAAACAATAACCAGATTCCAAGAATCTGGTTTTATTTTTGTAATGGAATCATACATTCTATCGAATCATTCTTCACACTATTTACCATTGTACTAACAGGATACATCATCATTTGATCACTATCATACGGATGGATTAATTCTTTAACATCACCTATTGGTGTACTACTATCCAGCCATGTCATCGCATCTTCTACACTCAATATCGCAGGCATCCGATCATGAACATCTTCCATTAAAGAGTTGCTCGATGTCGTGACGATGGTCGTTGTAAATAGTGCCGAACCGTCTTCTTGTATCGTTCGGCTCCACAAACCGGCTAGCAAAAACATCCGTTGATCATTCATTTGAATACACATCGGTTGTTTACTCGATCCGACTCGTTTCCACTCATAAAAAGCATCGGCAAGCAAAACACATCGCTTCTGTTGAAACGATTCTTTAAAGGAAGGCTTTTTATCTATCGTTTCTCCTCGTGCGTTGATCATTTTATAACCACTATTAGAATCCTTGCTCCAAGATGGTACAAAGCCCCAGCGCAATGTCCCCGCACGATATTGTTTGCCATCATGAATAACACTGAGTACCTCTTGTCCCGGAGCAACATTATAGCGAGGTTCCCAATCAATCAAATCGACTTCCTGGATATCAAATGCCCCTTGCAAGAAAGATACCAATTCATCATAGGTATAACTAACAACGAACCGTCCGCACATACAATCACATCCTTCGCATCATCTACTTCCATTGTACCATAGACGTTTTATCCAGACCTAGCAAAAAGTCCTCGTTCTATATTGACACTAGTATGTGACCACTTTAAATCATTAAAATCTGTATCTTTATCACCAGTCAATTTGGGTATATAATATAGGTGCAAAACTGAATAGTAGGAGGTATTATGATGCAACAAGAACGTTATCAATTAAATAAAGAATTAGCTCAAATGTTAAAAGGTGGTGTCATCATGGATGTCACCAATGCAGAACAAGCAAAAATTGCGGAAGAAGCTGGTGCTTGTGCCGTAATGGCCTTAGAGCGCATTCCTGCGGATATCCGCGCTGCTGGTGGCGTATCACGCATGAGTGATCCAAAACTAATCAAAGAGATCCAAGAAGCCGTCACCATCCCCGTAATGGCAAAAGTTCGTATCGGTCATTTTGTAGAAGCACAAATATTAGAAGCCTTAGAAATCGATTACATCGATGAATCTGAAGTGCTATCTCCAGCAGACAATCAATACCATATTGATAAAACTGCTTTCAAAGTTCCCTTTGTCTGTGGTGCAAAAAACTTAGGAGAAGCACTCCGTCGTATCAATGAAGGTGCTGCCATGATCCGTACCAAAGGCGAACCTGGAACTGGAGACGTTGTCCAAGCAGTAACCCACATGCGATTAATACAATCGCAAATGCGCGCAGTAAAAGGATTACGTCAAGATGAATTATTTGATAAAGCCAAAGAACTACAAGTCCCTTATGATTTATTATTATATGTTCACGAACATGGCACATTACCTGTCGTTAATTTTGCTGCCGGTGGAGTGGCAACTCCTGCCGATGCGGCACTGATGATGCAACTCGGTGCAGAAGGTGTCTTTGTGGGATCAGGAATCTTTAAATCAGGAAATCCAGCACAACGTGCAAAAGCCATTGTACAAGCCGTTACAAACTATACAGATGCCACATTGTTAGCAACCGTTTCTGAAGGCCTTGGTGAAGCAATGGTGGGCATTAACGAAGAAGAAATTGCATTGTTGATGCGGAATCGTGGCGAATAAACCAACCATCGGTATCCTCGCCTTGCAAGGAGCCTTCATCGAACATACGAAGATGCTTCATCGACTTGGTGTTGATTCCTTTGAGATACGACAGAAAAAAGACTTATTATTACCAATGGATGGTATCATTTTACCAGGTGGTGAAAGCACCACCATGTTTAAATTGTTAAACGATCTTGATATGACAACAACCATAAAAGAACTTATCCAAAATGGTCTACCGACCTTTGGCACATGTGCCGGAATGCTGTTATTGGCCAAAACGGTTGATAATTATCATTCTGACTTTCTTGGAACAATGAACATCGCGGTAAAGAAAAACGCCTACGGACGACAACTAGGTAGTTTCCGCACGACGGGAACGTTCGCTTCAACCCAGAATGTACCATTCGTGTTCATCCGTGCTCCACATGTAACCGAATATGGTGATACGGTTGAAGTCCTATCTATCGTGAACGATAAAATCGTTGCCGTACGTGAACACAATCAATTAGCAACTGCATTTCATCCCGAATTAACAACCGATACATCCATCCATCAATATTTTATTGACATGTGTCAACAATAAACCACCGAATGGTGGTTTTTTTATTCGTCCTTTTAGAATCTATGATTTCGTATTATAATAGAAGTGTGCATATTATAAAAAATAAAATAATGAAAATATAGAGGTGGTCACATGTCATCGATAAACATTCCCTTATATCAAGCGTTATATGAAGATATAAAAGACAAGATTATTCATAACGAACTGAAGAAAAATAATAAATTGGAGAGTATACGTTCGTTGTCAAAACGAATGGACATTTCCACAACTACTGTTGAAAAAGCCTACAATCAACTCGTTGTCGAAGGCTATATCAAAAGCGTTCCAAGAAGTGGGTTTATTGTTATGGATGTTCATAATCTTGACAAGGGTAAATTTCATCCTTATGTCGATCCCATTGAACACCCCGTAAAGGAAAACAACAAACTGACAACTGATTTATTTGACATCAAATCGTATAAAGCCACCGTAAACAAAGTATTTAACTATCAAAGTGATTTACTGTTCACCAATCTTGATCCTCGCGGAGAAGAACCTTTACGTGAAGAAATCAGGAAGTATATTTTGAAAGAACGCGATGTAAAATGCGATGTCAATCAAATCATTATAGGTCCAGGGATTCAGTCATTACTACAAATCTTACTGAGCATTACCCATAAGAAGACGGTGACCTATCTCGCACCAGAGTTTAAGAAAGCAATGAATATTTTCCGTAGTTTTGGTTATACCTTAAAACCACGGCAATCAACAACTGAAATTGCACGTTTAAAAGCTGATTTCTTATATATTTCCCCTAGCAATATCTACCCCACAGGTGAGGTATTAAAGGCCCAAGAACGGAACAAGATAATCACATGGGCACATCGTAATGATTCGTACATTATCGAAGATGATTACAATTTCTTCATCCGTTATAACAGTTACAGTGTTCCATCGATACACAGTTATGATAACGGCGAACGGGTCATCTACATTGGTTCGTTTAGTAAATCCATCATCCCGTCCATCCGTGTTAGTTATATGGTCCTTCCCATCTCGCTATACAACATCTACAAAGAACGCTACAATGATTTCAGTCAAGGGGTATCCAAACTCGAACAATTATCGCTTGCACAGTTTATGAAAGAAGGACTATTTCAACGTCACACCAAAAAACTGTACAACTTGTATAAAGAGAAAAATGAAATCATGAAACAAGCTCTTAATAAGCATAATCGCCACAAATCATTTGGCATTCGAGGTACGGACAGCAATCTCCACGTTGTACTAGATTTTACCACCAAAAAACATATGAACACCTTCATAAAAAACTGTGATCGTCACCATTTACAGTACGAGATTATTCAACATTCAAACAGCGTCATCTTCCCTTATTCAGGGATTAGCAACCATGACATCCCGCGTTTGGTTAAAACCCTCTTTTATAACATGTAAAAAGGCAGCTCAGCTGCCTTTTATTGTGAAATATGATTGCGATACTTACGATAACTATGAACTACATGTAACACCGATAATCCATGAAGAATGATAAATATCACGGTGATGATTCGGAAGAAATAATAAAACGTAAAAGGTTGCATGTCTTCTGGTGCTTGACTAGGAAAGATCACAAAAATATTGATGTATAACGGTAATCCAACAATCCCCAAAAATGCGAGTAATCGGCCAAACATTTGTCGTTTAGAATCATTATCACTATAGAGCGATTCAGATTCCCCCGCTACTCGTTCTTTATAGAAATAAAACCAAGCGCCATAATTATCCGCTAGTTCCCAGTCTTCTGTAAGACTTAAATAATCATCAATGGTCTTTTTATTCACAATTTGAAAATCCATATCATAGATTACGTCTTTGGGTTCACTCTGGTAAAACTCGTACTTCCCTAACCGAACCTTATCTAAAAACCATCCTTGTTTCGCCATGTCTTCAAGAAATGCTCGTTCCTCCTCAATCTGCCATGCAAAATACAATTTGCGAACAACTTTTTTCATTTTGATACACCTCGTTTTCCATTCGCGACCATTTCTTCAAGTCGCCGTAGTTCATAGTCTAATAAATCACGTCCGAGTGGCGTTATTCGATAGACCTTCTTTTTTTTATTGTCTTCTTCTTCATGATCTAATTCAATTAACTGATACTTCTGCAAACTTGTCAACACACCATATAACGTACCCGCAGCTAATATGAGTCTACCCGATGTCATTTCCTCCACTTTTTTGATGATTCCATATCCGTGCAATGGCTCATTTAGTGCAAGTAAAGTATAATAAGTAGCTTCTGTGAGTGGTGTAAGTTTTAGGATTTTCGTTGTCATCGTATTCCTCCTTTTATATCGGCTCTCGATATATCGTACATCTATATATTACATAATATCTCGTCTATTGTCAAGTATAAAAAAATCGACCGAAGTCGATTTTTTATCATTATCGTAATTCTGCTTTTAGTTTTGCTTTCAAAACACCTAAAATTTCATGAACTCGTGTGTCAACCTCTTTGGTTTCAAGCGTCCGTTTGGGATCACTGAACACCAATCGAATCGCAACCGATTTTTGATAATCTTCTAGGGGTTTTCCGCGATATACATCAAAGATTTCACTTTGAATCAGCATTCGTTTCCCAGCTTTGTTGACAACTTGAAGCAGTTCACTTGCTAAGACGTTTTCATCAACAACGACGGCGATATCTCGTTCGACATCTGGGAATTTATTGATATCTTGTAATCGTTTCACCTTGCGCTGACGTGTAAATAGTTCTTGAACATCCAGTTGGAAGACATAGGTGTTACTGAGGTTGTGCTGTTTCTCATATTCTGGGTGAAGTTTTCCGATGAATCCGACAACACCATGATAATCTCTAATGTATGCACTCTGACCAGGATGTAAATTGGCATAATCTCCCATCGGTACAAATTCTAAATGTCCGAGGTACATAGATTCAAACATCGCATTTAGTAACCCTTTTACCGTATAGAAGTTAACCGTTTCAACCTCTTGATTCCACCTTGTAGACGACAGGGTACCCGTAAGTGTACCACAGAGAACTTCCGTCTCTTCATGATTGTATTGTTTCCCGAGTTCAAACAAGAACAAGTCCGTATTTTTTCGGGCGATATTGTATTCTAAGACATCAATCATACCGACAAGCGGCGACATTGTCAACGTCGACTTATCCTGACTCATCGGCGACAAAACGCTGGTGTGTTTGGTGGGCTCTTTACTGAATTCGTTAACGCGTTCTTCAGGAACCAAACTGTATGTAATCACTTCGTTTAACCCAAGTGCAGTACACTGTTTTTTCAGCTGACGTTTAAATTTTTGAAGGTCGGTTAACGATCCTTTTGAAACGGTTTGTGGTAATGTTAATGGCAATTTATCATACCCGTAGATACGTCCAATTTCTTCAATAATATCTTGATAGGTTTCCATATCTTGACGTCTCGATGGAATTGTTACGTGGAATGTATTGTTCGTCGTAGTTGTTTTAAACTGTAAACGATGTAAGATTTCTGATACTTCCTCAGATGATAAATTGGTTCCAAGGTTACCATTAATCGTATCTAGAGTCATTTCAATGATCGGTTCGGTATAATCCACATTGTCCACTTTTGCAATGCCTTTATATACTTGTCCAGACGCGTATTGTTGGAACAAGGAAGTCGCCATTTCAAGAGCTAGAATTGTGCGTTTCGGATCCACTTTACGCTCAAAACGCAAGGATGCTTCACTGCGTAAATCCAAACGATTGGATGTTTTTCGAATATGAACAGGGTTAAAAACTGCGCTCTCTAGTAATATCCGTTTTGTTGCAGCTCCGATTTCCGTTTCCGCACCACCCATCACTCCACCAAGAGCAACGCTTTTTTTGTCATTGGTGATCACGATATCATCAGTCGTTAGCGTGCGTACTTGCTCATCGAGTGTTTTCAGGGTTTCTCCACTATTGGCCATCCGAACACTAATTGTATCACTATTCAGCAAGTCATAATCAAACGCATGAAGTGGTTGTCCCGTTTCAAGTAGTACATAGTTTGTGATATCGACAACGTTATTAATTGGCCGCATTCCCGCCGCAATTAAGCGCGATTGCATCCAACGTGGTGATGGTTTAATTTCGACATCCTTTAACATGCGTGCATAATACGACATACAGTTTGGCGTGTCCAAACGAATCGATACGGGAATTGGTTCATCCATCTCTTGTACAGTAAATGTACGATCTTTGAGGGGTAGATTTAGAATGGCTGCAGTATCATACGCTACGCCCATCACACTAAGTAAGTCCATTCGATTTGGCGTTAAATCCAAGGCCATGACTTCATCGTCAAGTTCTAAAATATCAATCGGATTATCTCCTGGCTTACAGTGTTCTTTGATTACGTGAATCCCATCGGCATTAACAAATTTCTTATCGATACCGAGTTCAGCCAAACTACAAATCATTCCGTTGGACTCGACGCCACGAATCGTTGATTTTTTGATTTTAAAATCACCTGGCAATACAGCTCCCGGTTTTGATACGATAACATACTGTCCTTGATCAACATTTGGAGCACCACAAACAATTTGGCTGATTTCACCACCAATATCCACTTGACATACACTTAATTTATCGGCATCGGGGTGCGATGTTTTCTCTTGCACGTATCCAACAACCAAATGAGATGCATCTACAAGACGATACGCTTCTTCCACTTCCGCACTATGGGTGTTGAATAATGCACTTAGTTCTTGAACAGAAATGGTTACATCCACCCATTCCTTTAAATGGTTCATCGATACTTTCACGATAATTCCTCCTCTAAAAATTCTTTGATGATGGCCGTCACATCATCACGTACTTTGCGATCAAAGAATAAGAAGTGGCTTGACGCCACCGGTACTCGACGGAATACCTCATGTTGCATCGTACGCTCAATTTGATCAATGGATTTCTTTTTAACGAGTTCGTCATTCAAGGTTTCAATGATCATCGTTGGTTTATCAATCATTTTCAAGTACCGTTTGGTGTAATGCAAATACATTTGTAAATGCCACACGTGGATTTTTGGCACACGAATAAACCGCTTTATAAACTCTTTGTAAAAAATTTGCTGGACTCGTGTTAATAACTTTGGCACAGCCAAACTTTCTGATAATCCAGTTAAAAATTTGCGATAGTTCGGGTTCTTGACAATTGGTGCCACCAATATCAGTTTTGACACACGTGGATTACGTGCCGCAATAATGGCAGCCGTCGATGCTCCTAAACTATATCCAATTAAATACACATGGCGAAATTCTGGTTGATTGATTAGTTCTTGTAAGGAATCGATAAATTCAATAAAATCCGTTGTTGTGGATTTGGGGAAATGTTTTCCAATAAACGCTCCAGGCATAATTCCAGGATAGAAAACAAAATACTGTTCATTTTTAACGAGTTCCTTGTACAAGGATTTTAATTCGGAGCCGTTGGTACCGGCTCCGTTTATAATCAAGACAAGATCTTTTTCCATTATTTTTTGAACTGCCGATTAAATCGAATATCGTTGGTATAAAACATCCGGATGTCATTAATACCGTATTTCAACATCGCTAGTCGTTCGACACCGATACCAAAGGCAAATCCACGATATTTTGTACTATCATAGCCACTGGCTTCCAGCACATTATTGTGCACCATCCCAGCACCTAGAATTTCAATCCAACCAGTTCCTTTACAGATATGACACCCTTTTCCGTTACAGTTGTGACAACTAACATCCACTTCAACACTTGGTTCAGTGAACGGGAAGTAAGATGGACGTAATCGAATATCTCGCCCTTCACCAAACAAGGTGTTAGCTATTTCCAACAAGGTTCCTTTTAAGTCTGCCATCGAGGTGTGCTCATCCACAACCAATCCTTCGATTTGCATAAACTGATGACTATGGGTTGCATCGTCATCATCGCGACGATACACTTTCCCCGGACAAATGATTTTAACGGGTTTTGTCCCACCATATTGCAGCATCGTTCGAACTTGCACCGGACTCGTATGCGTCCGCAACAACGTACTGTCGGAAATATAGAAACTATCTTGCATATCCCGTGCAGGATGATCTTGTGGAAGATTCAGTTTTTCAAAATTATACTCTTCTTGTTCCACTTCTGGACCTTCCATCACTTGATACCCCATACCGATCAATAAATCTTCGACATCTTCCACCATTTGGGTTAGTAAATGCGTTGTCCCAAGTTCAAATTTCTTACCAGGTAAGGTGACATCGATGGTTTCCTTATCTAGCTGTGCTTGAATCTGTGCTTGAACCAAACGCTCTCTAGCTTCATCAAGCCACTGTAAAATAACTTGTTTGGCCTCATTAACTGTTTTTCCAAACAAGGGTTTTTCGTCATTCGGTACATCTCTCATCAACTTCATAATGTCAGCAAACGGTCCTTTTTTCCCCAGGTATTTTGCTTTGACATCATTTAATTCATGCATTTTTTCAATCGCAGTAATCGCTTCTTTTGCTTCTCGTTTCAATGCATCCAATGTTGCTTTAACATCCATATTTCTCACTCCTTTTTACTATAAAAAAAGTCCGTCCTAAAACAAGGACGAACCAAACAGTCCGTGGTACCACCTTCGTTCCTAGCTATCACTAGGCACTCGAATCCGTTAACGCCGGCGACGGATGGGATTAGCATCTCTCGATAGATGAATTCCTAATCGCATTGTTCCAACACTCACACCATATTGTGTTGTTCTCTTTCAACAATCCATTTATTAGTACTACGTCTATGTCGTCAATTTCGAGTTCTATTATATAGCACATAGACGTCAATTTCAACCGAAAACCACATTTTTCTCTTTATCCAAGGTGAATTTGTTATATTTAACTCTAAATTGAAACGTTTTATACCATATGGTATAATCATTCCTAAGGAATGGAGATGCGATTCAAATCTCTACCAAAAAAAATAAACAATATCTCGGGGAGGAACCATGCGAAAAATAGTACTACTCATGATTTTAACTTCACTAAGCATCTTTCTATTAACTGGATGTAAACCAGACGATTCAAACAAACCACTTGACCTGTCTTGGGTATTACTCATTGTTGGGAGTGATGATACCTATGGTCTTATCAATCAAGAAAACGATGTTATTGTCCCATTGGAATACGACACCCTTGTTCGACTGGGAACCCATTATCTCGGTGAAAAAGATAGTACCCTCTACTTGTTTGACAAGGAAGGTAAACAATTGTTTACCCTTGATAATGCTACAGTACCCGACGACATCGATGATGTATCCCGTCGGTACCTACTAGACAACATCGATTTATCCACCTCATCGTTGATTCCATTTATTCGGAATGATCGATATGGATTTGCGGATATGAACGGTGATGTTATCATTCAACCAATCTATGTTCTCGCCGAATCATTCATGGAAGAATATGGAATTATATATGCAGTAAAAGAAGACTACACAAGAGGTTATATCGGTATTGACAACACCGAAGTCATACCGTTTGACAATATTAAATTAGGCAAACCCGTTGAAGGAATGATACAGGTAGGAAAACAACTATCCAATATTCGAATCGACTACACCTATGGCTTTTACAATACAGATGGTGAACTTGTTATTGATATTCAATACGAAGAAGTTCGAGATTTTAAAGGGGGATATTCTGTTGTTGAAATCGATAATGACCTTGGCGTTATTGACACGAATGGAAACCTTGTACTCCAAGCTGAGTATTACTCGATATTAATCTTTCCCGAAATCAAACGCATTAGTACTAGAACCACGAACGCCGAATCCATTGTATACGACTTCAGTTTTAACAGAATCGACGAATTTCCGGACAATTATCCGATGTATTTCTTTACAACTTTAGGCTACAGTAGCTTTAGTTATGATGGAAACGTTGGTCTCATTGATAAAGACGGAAATATCGTATTTGAAACTGCTGGAATCATCATCAATCGCGCCAGTACTGATGGGCATTATTATGTCGTTATTGACGATTCTAACGAGGAACGAACCTATCATTTATACAACATTGATGGAGACAAAATCATTACTCAAGATCAATACATACGAAACTATTCGGATGGTTATTTAGTAAGTGAATCAGACAGTAATACATACAGCCTTACATCCACGAATGGGGATATTGTTATCGCGGATCAGGACATGATTTATTCCATTAATGGAGGAGGATTTGGTGAGACGTTATACACCGTTATCAATCAAGGAGAACATCGGATTATCACACAAACGGGTACACCAATTAACAATCACACCTATTCGAATTCATCATTAATATGGCAACTCGGCCTATTTAGTGTTGCCCAAAATGACAAATGGGGCTACATTGACAGCAATGGCAATGAAATCATTCCATTAGAATACGATTACGTCGAAGATGGAAACAATGTTGTCCCGATGACAGAATAAAAATAAAACCGCCGATGGCGGTTTTTTTTATCGGCGATCCATGATAATGGCAAATAATCGTAAGAGTTCAATATAAAGCCATACGATTGTCACAACGAGCCCTAATGCAAGGCTCCACTCCATATTTTTCGGAGCACCAGCTTCGACAAATTTCGTAATGTTATCAAAGTCAATCAGCAAGTATAAACTACTCACGACTACACTAATGACAACCACAGCAAAATAGATGTTTTCAAAGCCACCGACAAACGATCCAGCAAATAGGAATACGATCATCATAATGATGCTGGTAAACAGCAATCCAATTAATAAACTGAACATCAATCGTCGGAAAAACGCACCAACTCGGATGATTCCTGTGGAATACAAGAACAACATCCCAAACAAGACACCAAAGGTACTTAGTACCGCCATCTGAACAATCTGATCACCAAAGTAGATTGCATATATGGTACTAATAACACCGATAAATAGACCTTCCATCAACGCATAAACAATACTGGCAAACATCGCCACTTCCGGTCGTCGATGGGCAACAATTACCGCGATAATTGCGATAATAGGGGCCAAGATTAAGGTAATGATTAATCCATTATTAAATCCAAAAGCCTGGAGGCGGATGTTGGCGTAAAACGCCACAACCGCAATAATACCTAACAAAATAGACGTTTTTGTGACCACACCAGAGTAACTAGCAGCATCACCATCATACACAGTTGCATTTCCGTAATCTGCATAGCGATATACGGGATTCATTCGTCGAAAACGCATTGGTTTTCCTCCTTTACATATCAAATAGATTCATTTGCGAATTATCCGGGAGACTGTCGAATACATCGAGCATCTCCAATTTGGTAAATAGTGTTTTAGATAACGATGTTCGTTCTTTGACATCGTCTTTTGATTTAAATGGTCCATCATCACGAGCGTTGATAATCGATTCTGCGACTTTGTAACCAAGACCATCGATGGTAATGAATGGCATAATCAAACTTTTACGATCGTCACCGATGACAAAGTCACGTGCTTGTGATTTCTCAAGATCGATATTGGCAAAATGGAATCCTCGTTTCACCATTTCTAAGGCGACTTCTAATACCGTATATAAGCGTCTATCAGTATCAGTTGCACGGTTTCCTTTCGCATCAATCTCATTCATTTTCTTCGTAATTTCGTATTCGCCACCTTTTAAGGCATAGACATCGAAGTCCGAGGCACGCTTACTGAAGTACGCACTATAGAACACAATCGGATGATAGTATTTAAACCAAGCGATGCGAAGAGCCATCATAACGTAGGCGGTCGCATGCGCTTTAGGGAACATGTATTTAATTTTCCCACAAGACCAAATATACCACGGTGGAATATTATGATCTTTCATGATTAGTTTATAGCCTTCCCATTTATCGGGGTTTGATGCGGCTTTACCGCGGCGGATAAACTCCGATATTTCAAAAGCAATGTCTTCCTTCATTTTGTTCTGGATGAGATACACCATGATGTCATCACGACAACCAATCACTTGATTAAATGGAATTTTACCAAAGTTTGTTTTTCCAGTAACCAAATCCTTGGAGTTGTTCAACCATACGTCCGTCCCATGTGATAACCCAGATATTTTTACGATATCGGCGAATGTTTTGGGGCGAGAATCTTTTAACATGTCGCGCACGAAACTCGTTCCCATTTCCGGGACCCCAAAGCTAGCAACTTCACTATTAATATCTTGTGGTGTCAACCCAATGGAGTCGGTGCTGTTGAGTAAACTATACACGTTTTTATCATCGAGCGGGATATCACGAGCATCGACAAACGGAAAATCAAGGGGGTGTTTTCGGACATAGTCCATTAAATACCGAATCATCGTCGGATCATCATGTCCTAAAACATCGAGTTTAAATAAATTATCTTCAAAGCTGTGGTAATCAAAATGCGTCGTTCGCCAGTTTGACGTGATGTCATCTGCGGGGTATTGAACCGGGGTGACGTCGGTAATTTCTTTGTAACTTGGAACAACGACAATCCCTCCAGGGTGTTGCCCGGTGGATCGTTTTACACCCGTAATATTACTGGCCATACGCTCGATTTCAGCATTTCGCATCGTCCGTCGTTTCTTTTCCAAGTATCCTTTCACATATCCAAATGCGGTTTTTTCAGCAACGGTTGATATCGTCCCAGCGCGGAACGTTCGTTCATTCCCAAAAATCGAACGAATATACTCATGAACAATCGGTTGATAATCACCGGAAAAGTTCAAATCAATATCCGGTACTTTATCGCCCTTGAATCCTAAGAAGGTTTCAAAGGGGATATTGTGCCCATCTTTGTGAAGTTCTTCCCCACATTCTGGACACACCTCATCTGGAAGATCAAATCCGGTTTCGTACTTATCGAGAATCGACTGCAATCTCATCTCGTTATCTTGTAAGCCATATTTTTGCTTCTCAGCCTTGGTCATTTTAAAACTGGAAAAATGACATTTTGGACATACATAGTGTGGTGGTAGTGGGTTTACTTCGGTAATGTTCATTAATGTCGCTACTAAACTACTACCAACACTTCCTCGGGATCCAACCAAATATCCTTCATCAAGTGATTTTTTAACGAGCAAGTGAGAAATGTAATAGACCGTTGAAAATTGATTTTCGGTAATACTTTTGATTTCTTTATTGATCCGTTCCTCGACGATTTGCGGAATATGAGTACCATAGAGTTCTTTGCTTTGATCATTGACCATTTTAATCAACGTATTTTCGATTGATGGTGTTCCATCCAACGCAAGAAAATCATCCGTTGGTGCATATAACTCGGGTGTAAAAGCCTTGACAAAATCAATTTGATTAGCGATTTTGTTGGGGTTGGTCACGACAACTTCATAAGCTAGGTCTTCTCCTAAGAATTGAAAGGTTTGAAGCATCTCTTTGGTCGTACGGAAATACTGTGATGGGATACTATCATAACGTGACAAGGGATGAAGTCCACCGCCGACAACAGGGGTCTGGACATAGATATCACGATATTTCTTGTCACTATCTAGTAGATGATATACATCCCCAGAGGCAACGACCGGTATGTCGAGCTCCTTTCCAATACGAATGATTGTGTTCATAGTGGTTTTGATGCGATCCATGGCATTGTCCATATCTTCTTCCAAGTGGACAAAATCGCTAAGAGGTTGAATTTCCAGATAGTCATAGTATGACGCAAGTTCCCGCAATTCATCCTCATCTTTGTTCAAGGCAACTTCAAAGAAATGACTATTGAGGCAGCCACTTCCAACCAAGAGTCCTTCTCTATGTTTATCGAGGACGCTTTTTAGTAAACGGGCAGCCCGGTAGTAATGGGTTGTATTCGCATCACTGACAATTTTATATAGATTCTTCAATCCCACTTGATTTTTCACAAGCAGATTAATATTCTTGCTGATGGCATGACGGTATGCACCACTCTTATCACTAAGCATATTGAGTTCATTGACACTAGTGATACCACTTCGTCTTGCCTTGCGAATCATATGCAAGAAGACTTCACTTGTTGCCTCGGTATCGTAGGTAGCACGGTGGTGCTGGACAAGATCCACTTTAAAAAACTTTGCAACAGCTTTTAAGTTGAAGCGTTTCAGTTCATCACCATAAACACTGCGAGCGATGGCCAACGTATCGATAGTTGGTAGTGGTCCATCATATAAATCATGTTGTTTCAACACATGATAGATAAAGCCCATATCAAAGTGCGCATTGTGGGCAACCATAATCGTATCCTTGAAGAATGCTTTAAAATCAACAATCACCGAATCAATGGTTGGTGCAAGTGAAACATCTGCATTGGTGATCGATGTTAATTTTGTTGTTAATAATGACAACGGCTGCTTTGGATTTACAAATGTATTGAAGCGTTCAATAACTTGGTTGTTCTGCAGTTTAATCGCTGAGATTTCAATAATCTTATCCGCCGTTGCACTGAGTCCTGTCGTTTCGATATCAAACACCGTATAAACGGCCTTGTTTAAAGGAACATCTACCGGATTCTTGACAATGTCTAACGTGCGCTCATCGACAAATGTAAACTCGGCACCATAAATCGGTTTGATACTACGATCTTTTGTCGCTTTGAAGAAATCCGGAAATGCTTGAACATTTCCATGATCGGTCAAGGCAATCGCACTATGACCCCATCGTTTCGCCGTACTGACATATTCATCAATCGACGTAATTCCATCCAATGTCGACATTTTTGAATGAAGATGTAATTCGACGCGCTTTTCGTCTTCCAAATCATGTCTGGGGTCATTTGGATTGACAATGTTTGTCCGTTGAAAAACAATAGCCGTAACGGTAACTTCATCACTGAATGAATCATGCGATGCGTTCCCTTTCACTCGAGCTAGCATACCGACTTGGGCCCCATCCATGTATTTTTTTTCATCCGCATCTTTGACAAATTTCTTTACATAGATACTATCTTGTTCATCACTGATAATAAAGGAGTATAAGTGACTACCCGAATTTAATAAACGATAATCGATTTTGGTAATTTCTCCTTCAAAACTGAACAAGGTTGAATTGTTCATGCTTTTATATTCGATTAGAGCAATTTCATCAACGGGAATATCCGATATGGTATTGACGACTTTCCGGAGAATATTGTTATTATGACTGACAAATCGCAGTTCTTCTGTTGTTTGTTCATTTTTCTGCAATACTTCATTCATAAAGGTTGATTCTTGTTGAACAATACGATCTTGAATCAATGGCTGTTCGGTACAAATACGAGTAGCCAGCAAAACATCAAAGCCCATTCGCAGCAACTCGGATTTTACTTCATACAACATATCGGTAACAAATGTTCCATCCTTCGGACAGACCACCTCAATTCGATTGCGGTCCTGTTCAATATCAAATTCAATAATAGCGTTGAATCGGGGTTTTTGGAGTGCCAATTTATGTAATACAAAATTATAGTATTCCTCTAACATCGAAAAATCATTGGCGTGATAGGTCACATTCAAATCCGCTTTGGTAATCGATGTTATTTTTTGTGGTAGTAACGTAATTCGTTTGTGAAATCGTTCGAAGTCCTCAATCGGAAGTGGATGATTGAACTCCACCTTAAAAAGCCACCGATGATCTTCATCATCGACAACAATTTCGGTTAAATCACCATCGTATTTTTCAGCTTCCTCAATTAACGATAGCT
Source organism: Candidatus Xianfuyuplasma coldseepsis (assembly GCF_014023125.1). GTDB lineage: Bacteria > Bacillota_I > Bacilli_A > Izemoplasmatales > Izemoplasmataceae > Xianfuyuplasma > Xianfuyuplasma coldseepsis. The sequence goes on along the minus strand of NZ_CP048914.1, from coordinate 1,505,467 downwards.
GTTCTAAGAGGTTCTTAAAATTGTCATTCATGCTGTTCACTCCAAACTAAAAATTCCACTTCATATTATATCACAATTCCCCGATGAAAACGGTATGAAACAAAAAAAAGTAGAGATTTTCTCTACTTTTTTTCTTCGAATTCAATATCGATCTTATCTTGTAAAATTTCTTCTAATGCAATTCCCACAGGTTTACTGCAATAGGGGTCCACAGATGTGTAATCATCTTCTTTGATTTTCTTTGCCCGTTTGGCACTAGCATAGGCCAATTTGTATTTGGAATCTATCTTCGTTAACAAATTGTCAATCGATGGATACCGTAATCCTTCTTTGTTTCTCATTATTCAACCTCCAGCATTTCTTTGTATTTGTATATAGCGCGTTCTGTCTTCGCATGCTCAGCACGGATGATTGCTAAGATTCGATCCGCAGCATTGGTAACTTCGTCGTTAACAACGATATAATCATACTTGTGAGCAAGAGGAAACTCCCGTTCAGCTTTGTCCATTCGTTGTTGAATCATATTGGGGTTTTCGGTTCCACGACGTAACAAGCGTCGATACAATGCTTCTTTCGTCGGGGGTGCAATAAAGATAAAGACACCGTCCGGTGCTTTTTCTCGTACTTGCAAAGCACCTTGTACTTCAATTTCAAGGACCACTTCTTTTCCGAGTTCAAGTTGCTCGTCTACCTTATCACGCGGTGTACCATAGTAATTACCCACAAATTCCGCATACTCTAAAAATTGGTCGTTTTTTATTCGTTCTTGGAACTCATCACGAGTCACAAAATAGTAATCTTCCCCATCAATTTCGCCTTCACGTGGTGCTCTTGTTGTCATTGAAATGGAATAGACCAAATCGTGCCCCTCGAGTTCAAACAACGCTTTACGAACCGTTCCTTTACCGACCCCTGAGGGACCGCTAATAACAATCAATAATCCTCGTTCATTGAGTTTCATGGAATTGCCCCTCCAGCTATACGGTAGATATGATAATTATTATATATGATACCACTAATTACTATAAAATGTAAGGATTTCGATAGACTTTTTACATTTTTTTTTAGGACTATGCTATAATATGACCGGTGATACTATGAGTTTTGATGGAAACATTATCCGACATTTAGTCGATGAATGGAAACAAGTGCTATTAGAAGGTCGAGTTCAGAAAATCTATCAGATTTCCCGATTTGACCTGCTTTTTATCATACACCAAAATCGAAAAAAACATCAATTCTTAATTAGCAGCTCTCCGCGGTATGCTCGAAGCTATATCAGTACACGAAACTACGACAAACCGGAATCCCCACCAACGTTTTGCATGTTTCTCCGTAAACAACTAATTGGAGGAATCATTCGTGATATTCAACAATTCGAGCACGATCGCGTCATCGTTTTTTCGATTGAAAAACGAAATGAACTAGGCGATTTAACAACCAAACAAATGATTTTGGAGATGATGGGTCGTTATTCCAATATCATTGTAACAAATGAAGATGGCAAGATCCTCGAAGCCATCAAACATTCCTTACCGTTTGATACAGAAAACAGAACCATCTTCCCCGGTGCTATTTACGAAACACCATCGTCAACGAAAATCAATCCCTACGATTCGGAGAAACTTCACAAGTTTCTATCGAATCCAGAGAATATCAATTATCGCACATTGCTGCAAAATATTATGGGATTTAGCCCCTTGGCGATTCATGAGGTATTGTATCGGTTCGAAACAGAACAACAATCCCTTCACGATATTTTTCAAACGATTCTAACAACATCAAATCCAACGATGATTACTGCAAAAAAAGATCAATTCTACCATATCGATTTGCATCATGTAAAAGGAATAAGAACTCATTACAATAGTGTCAATGAATTGCTCGATGACTTTTATGTTGATCGCGATAAAGTCGACATGGTAAAACAATACGCTAAAGAACTAACTACATTCGTAAAAAATTCGATCCATCGACTTCAACACAAAATTGATAAGTTGGCGATTGATTTGGAACAAACCAAAACAATGGATGAATACCGCATCAAAGGGGAGTTAATTCAGGCGAACTTACATCATTTACAAAAAGGTGAGGACCATATTGAATGTCTCAATTACTATACGAATGAGATTGTCGTCATCCCTTTAGATCCAACAAAAACACCGGTTCAAAATAGTGCTCAATACTTCAAAAAATACAAGAAGATGAAAACATCGATTCCTTATATCAAACGTCAAATTGCAAGTGCTCATAAAGAACTGGAGTACTTCATGGAACTAGAAAGTCAATTTGACTATGCATCCTTGCGTGATATCGCGGAAATAAAAGATGAGTTGATTGATAAAAAGTATCTGCGCGGTCATCGATCAAAGCAGAAACGAAATAAACCGAATTTCGATACATACATCGATGCTTCGGGTATCGAGATCATTGTTGGGAAAAACAATCTTCAGAATGCGCTCATCACACATAAACTCGCAAAGCACAATGACGTATGGTTCCATGTACAAAACGCTCCTGGATCTCACGTGATTGTTAGGCAATCGTTACCTCTTGAAGAAGGCACAATCCGCACCGCTGCCAATTTGGCTGCATACTATTCCAAAATGCGTCAATCCAGTAGTGTCGCCGTCGATTACACAGAAGTTCGCAACATCAAGAAAATCCCTGGTAAAACAGCGAATTTTGTCACCTACAAAAATCAAAAAACAATCTACATCGATCCCGATGAACAATTAATTTTAGCACTCAAAAAGGCATGAAACCATGCCTTTTTTTTAATGACCCTTGTTGTTTATTTCTGCTTGAATCATCTCAATAAACGCTTGTGTTGAGACCGTTGTTTGTTCTTTTTCACCATAGCGTCGATAGGTGACTTGATCGTGCTCAATTTCTTGATCCCCAATCACGATTTGATAGGGGATTTTATGGGTTTGTGCATGGCGAATTTTATAGCCAAGTTTTTCATCACGAAGATCAATCTCACTTCGCAGGTGATGTGCTAGTAACTTTTCGTTCAGTTTGTTTGCATAGTCCGCATGCAATCCTAAGTTAACGGGAATTACTTTCACTTGAACCGGTGCCATCCATGTGGGGAATGCACCAGCATAATGTTCGATTAAGATTCCAATAAATCGTTCAACCGATCCATAAAGGGCGCGATGCAACATGACAGGACGTTTCTTTTCCCCATCGGAGTCGATATAGGTTAAGTCAAATCGTTCCGGTAGGTTCATATCCAATTGAATCGTACCACATTGCCAGATGCGTTTCATCGAGTCTTTTAATTTAAAGTCCAGTTTCGGTCCATAGAATGCCCCATCACCAGGGTTCAATTTATACTCTTTACCCATCGCGTCGAGGGCGTCGGCCAGGGCTTTTTCGGAGCGGTCCCAGACGGCGATTTCGCCGATGTATTTATCTTCTGGTCGCGTTGATAATTCAATGTGATACTCCAAATCAAATACGGAGTACATGTAATCAAACAATCGTACCAGTTCTTGAATTTCATGGACAATCTGTTCTTCTGTCATGAAAATATGAGCGTCATCTTGGGTGAAGTTTCGAACGCGGAACAATCCTGCTAGTGCTCCACTTGCTTCATGGCGATGGACCAAGCCCAACTCCCCAACTTTGAGAGGGAAATCCTTGTAGGAATGGAGATCGCGTTTATAGACCAACATTCCCCCGGGGCAGTTCATTGGTTTGATCGCAAATTCATGATCATCAATGCTGGAAGTGTACATATTTTCACGATAATTTTCCCAGTGTCCCGACACTTCCCATAAATCACGGTTTAACATGATTGGTGTTTGGATCAGTTGATATCCTTCTTGTAAGTGAACGTCATACCAGAAGTTTTCAAGTTCGCGACGTAAAATCATTCCATTTGGTAACCAAAATGGAAATCCTGGTCCATATTCACTCAACATAAATAAGTCGAGTTCTTTACCGAGTTTGCGGTGATCGCGTTTTTTACGTTCTTCAAGAAGATATAAATACTCATCCAATTCTTCCTTGGTGAAAAATACCGTACCGTAGATACGAGTCAGTTGTTTATTATCGGAATCTCCACGCCAGTAAGCTCCAGCAACACTCAACAATTTAAAGTGTTTGATCCATTTGGTTGCTGGTAAATGGGGTCCTCGACATAAATCGGTGAAATTCGATTGGGCATAGATACTAATCTCCTCTTCAGCTGGTAAATCGGTAATCAGCTCAATCTTATACTCGTCATCTTTAAAGAAATCGAGTGCTTCTTCTTTGGATAAAACACCGCGCTCAATTTTCGATCCTTGTTTGACTTTACGCGCCATCGCTTTTTCGATTGCGGGAAAATCTTTATCACTGATGATGTCGTCTCCTAAATCCATATCATAGTAGAATCCATCTTCAATCACAGGTCCGACACCAAACTTCGCATGGGGATACATTTCTTTAATTGTTTCTGCTAAAAGATGAGCCGTAGAGTGTCGTAATACTTCTAAGGCTTCGGGGTCGCTATCTGTAATAAAACGAACCGATGCATCGTTGTTGATAACGGTATTCATATCCACCATCTTACCATCCACTTCGGCAACGATACAACGCTTCTTCAATGAGGACGAGATGTCTTTGGCAACATCAAACAGTGATATTGCGTGGTCGTAGTTCATTGAACTTCCATCGGGTAATTGAATCTTCATAATCATTCCTTCTTTCTATTATAAATAAAAATCGTCCTTACACAATTGTAAGGACGAATAAATTCCGTGGTACCACCTTGATTCCCGACGTATCGGGCACTTAAATCTGGTAACGTCAGCAACGGGAATCTCTTTCGAGTCCAACTCAGAGGGAGTAATCATTGAATTGTTGTGGTAGCTTGCACCATTTCTACCTCGCTAAAGCAACGTCATCAATCATCGTATCCTCGTCAACGTATTTCATTTTCATTATAACGCACGCTGTGATTTTGTCAAATCATTTTACATTTTGAATTCTTCACTAAGTGATTTGATACGGGCTTCAATTCGTGCAGCCTTCATTTTCTCGGCCATCTGATTGTTTAAAACCAATAAGTACGTCAAGTCTTTTTGACTGACATTACTGGTGAAGAATGTTGGTTTTTCATCCAATAAACGGTGTTGTAAGATTGGACCCAATATTTCATCACGAATCCATGCGCTTTGACTTTCCCCACCGATATCATCCAACATTAGTACGTCAATTTGTTTCAATTTACCAATCATTGTTTCCACCGTATTATCGTTAATGCGGCTTTTAAATTCACGTACTAGATCGGGATAATACGCAATGATGACTTGCACACCGCGTTTCGATAGTTCATTGGCGAGCGCACCTAAACTATAAGTTTTTCCTTGTTGGTATGCTCCGTATAAATACAGTCCTTTCGGGTGTTCTCCTTGCATATATTTATGGACGAAATTCGTCAATCGATTATAGATCTTCGTTCGGTTTTCACCGC